>JACCLL010000032.1 GCA_013425325.1 Microcaldota archaeon
TCATTGATTTCACCTTACATACCGCATTTTTTGTTCCGGAAAATGCGCGCCTGTCGCTTTCATTCCTGACATCGGGCAGCTGGCGAAAAACCGCTTTAAGTTTAGGGAAAAAGGTATTAATTAATGCATTACGCGAGAAGCTCACCTAGTCTGTCCGTGAATTGTTTTCGACATATTCGTCTATTCTAGACGGCGAGGAGGAACTCTATTGCAAGCGCGGCGGCCGCGCCCGAAACAAACGCGGTTGCGGCAGTGCGTTCGAATCCTTTCTGGAACGCGTCAGGCAAGAGTTCGACGAGAATGACGTACGCCATTGCACCCGCGGAAAAGGCAAGCGCCCAGGGAGTAAGCCAATTGACTGACGCGAGGAACACGTAACCGCCTACTGCTGCTGCGAACTCGACCAGCCCCGAGAGCAAGGCAAACTTAATAGAGCGCCACGCGGACACGCCGTAGCACGCGAGGGGCGCCGAGACGAGAAAGCCTTCAGGAATGTCTTGCGCCGCAATCGAGGAAGCTACGAGCCAGCCAAGCGGGCCTCCGCCGACGAACGCCGACGCGACTGCAAGGCCTTCGGGAACGTTGTGAATCGTAATCGTCCCCGCAATCAGCGCCACTTTCTTCTTGGACGGCTCCAGGCTTGTCTTGCGCAGCGCCAAGTGCAAGTGGGGCAAAAACTTTTCCAACAGAAGGAATGTAACGGTGCCCAGCGCCAATCCAGCAAGCAGAACGTAGTTTCCTGCAGTCTGGTGCGTGGAGTAAGCCATTTGCGCGGCCGACAACGCCATCATTCCCGCTGCAAAGGAAAGCAAGATGGTACGCGTGCGTTGAGACGGGCACTTGAATAACAGTATGGCCAAGCCGCCAAGAGTGGTGGCGGCCAGGACGGCGGTGGCGGCAATAAGGAGTTCGACGAAAGACATGAACGCGAAAGAAAATCAGTTACGCCAGCGTCATTTCGACGTGGACGCTGTATGGAATGCGGATGCGCATGACTTCGCGGAGCACGCGGTCGTCCGCATTAATCTCGATCAATCGCTTGTGGACGCGCATTTCCCACTTTTCGTAGGTGTCGCTTCCGTCTCCGCACGGAGTCTTGCGGGTGGTAATTCGAAGCTTTTTAGTAGGCAGGGGAATTGGGCCGCGTAACTCTACGCCGGTGCGCTTGGCAATGTCCTTTATCTGGTTGCAGACGTCGTCCAAGTCGTTGCACTCTTGGCTTTCGAGTTTGATGCGTGCTTTGTTCAATTCCAACTACCTTTCTGCAAATGCATTGTCAAGCGCTGACCCATAAGGGGTGGAAAGCGCCTTGGAATAGGCGTTTTCCGGCTTGCAATGAAGATGAAAATAAAAAAATGCCGAAGAAGGCTTTTATGCCTTCCGTGGCGTGACGGTTAATACTACTCCGGCTGCGACGGTCTGTCCCATGTCGCGGATGGCGAAGCGGCCGAGCGCGGGGAAGTCCTTGTAGTTTTCTACTACGACCGGGCGCGTTGGCTTGATTTTCACTATCGCGACGTCTCCGGTCTTGATGAAGTCCGGGTTCTTCTGCGCTGTTGCGCCGGTCTTCGGATCCTTTTTCTCTAGGATTTCGACGATGGTGCACGCGAGTTGCGCGGTGTGAATGTGGAACACGGGCGTGTAGTTCTTGCCTATTGCAGTCGGGTGGTTCAACACGACGATTTGTGCCGTGAATTCTTCGGCGACGGTCGGCGGGTTGGCCGGCACTCCGATGACTGAGCCTCTCTTGATTGCCTTTTTGTCGACGCCTTTGAGCGCAAATCCGACGTTGTCTCCGGGAACTGCTTGAGTTAGTGACTGGTGGTGCATTTCAATGCTCTTGACTTCGCCAGTTACGTGCTCGGGCTCGATTATTACGGTAGTGTTCGGCTTCAGGATTCCGGATTCGACGCGTCCGACTGGAACGGTTCCCTGTCCGGTGATGGTAAAGACTTCCTGGATCGGCAGTCTCAGCGGCTTGTCCAACGGCTTCTGGGGTTCTTTGAGGTTGTCAAAGGCTTCGAGGAGAGTCGGGCCCGCGTACCACGGCGTCTTTGGACTCTTTTTGGCGACGTTGTCTCCTTCGTAAGCGCTGGTCGGAATGAAGGGGATTTCGTCGGTCTTGTAACCCATCGGCTTGAGTTTTGCGGAGAGGGCCTGCTTGGTTTCCTCGTACTTGACGCGGTCGTAGTTGATGGCGTCCATTTTGTTGATTGCGATGATGAATTGCTGGACTCCGAGCACTTTCAGCAAGAACGCGTGCTCGATGGTCTGCGCCTGTACTCCTTCCTTGGCGGAGCAGACGAGCACGGCCGCGTCTGCCTGGGACGCGCCGGTAATCATGTTCTTGATGAAGTCCTTGTGTCCGGGCGCGTCAATGATAGTGAAGTAGTACTTCTGGGTGTTGAAGTCCCTGTGCGCAATGTCGATGGTGACTCCGCGCTCGCGTTCTTCCTTGAGCTGGTCCATTGCGAAAGCAAATTCAAACGTCGCCTTTCCCATTTTGGCGGCTTCTTCCTTGAGTTTGCGCAAGTCGTTTTCGCTCAACGCTCCGGTGTCGTAAAGAATTCTTCCTACTAGAGTTGATTTTCCGTGGTCCACGTGTCCCGTGAAGATCAGGTTCAAGTGCGGTTTTGCAGCCATTTCTAAATTCCCTCCAGTCTAAACAAATTTTTGTGCGGCCAACTGAAGGCCGCTGAAACCAACGGACGCCACTC
>JACCLL010000087.1 GCA_013425325.1 Microcaldota archaeon
GCAAGTGGACGAACGCAAGTTCGGCGAATACTTGTACCTGCAGACCGCGCCGGATCTCATCATTCGAACCGGCGGCGTGCAGAGGCTAAGCGGCTTCATGCCTTGGCACACTGGCTACAGCGAACTGTATTTCTCGAAGAAAATGTGGCCAGAATTCCAGCGCGCCGACTTCCAAGACGCGTTAACCTACTTTGCTTCAACGAAAAGAAACTTCGGCAAGTAACCTTATTTTACGACGAAGTCCATGTCGCCGAAGCGTTCCAGCACTTTTCCGAAGCCGAGCGCTGAAAGGAATCCGAGTTTTGCTTTGATTAGCCAGTAAGGAAGCGTGTTGAGGGCGCCGCGTATGAGGGAGTGGGCGGAAAGCGCGCCTCCGTACTCGTGCCGCCACCTGGTTTCGTAGTCCAGCGGCGTTCCTTCGCGCAAGTGCTTCGCAACGCATTCGGCCGCGGTTTTGGCGCATAGGCTGCTGAAAACAATTCCTCCCCCGGTAGTCGCCTTGACTTGTCCTGCCGCGTCGCCAACAAGCAAAACGCCGTCTTTCTGCGTCTGCTTTCGTGCCGCGAGCGGAATAACGGCCGTGAATTCTTTCTTGACCCTGCTTTTGGGCGCGAGTGTTTCGAGGACTCGCGGCAGCTGCGTCAGGTGCTTTCTTCCTTTCGCGAGCGAAGCGAAGTCGGCGGTACAGAAGCCTATTCTCGCGGAATCGTCTCCGCATGGAACTATCCAGCCGAAAAAGTCCCTGAACTCGGGTTCGAGGAATACGTCGACTTTGCTTGAATCGGAGACGTTTGCTTTTTCGTACTCGGCTTCCCATCCCAAAACGAATTTGCTTGAAGGAATTTGCGGAAAACGCGCCAGCCGCGCTACTGCGGAAGCCGCGCCGTCTGCGCCGATGGTTACTTTACTGTCTAAGCCCAGGGTCTTGACTCGCGTATTCAGCCTTATTTCGGCTCCCGCGTCAAGCGCTTGGCTGGCGGCTTGTTCGTCGAAAGCCTGGCGGTCCAAAACCATTGCCTGCGTTCTCGGGCTGCGGACGCTCAAACAATTTTTTCCCGCCCAGAAGTCGGCGCCGCTGACTTGGTTTAGCACTGTTTTTTTGTAGCGCACTCCGGTGAGTTCGAGTCCGCGTTTGGATACCATTGCAGTGCACTTGCCGAACTTGCCGGGCGTCGGGTGTTCTTCGAGAACGAGGGTTTTCACTCCCCGTGCGGCGAGTTCTCTTGCGCAAACGCAGCCGGCAATGCTTGCGCCGACGACTATTGCTTCGGCGTTCATGTAAACAATAAATAGGAAGCCGCGCCTTATTTGCCGTATGGTTGAACCAGTTCTTTACGGCAGTTTGATCCAGCTGGCAATCGGCTTCTTTCTTTTCGTCGCCGCGGGTTACTTTGTTACGCTCGCGTTGTTCGGCGAAAAAATCGGGTTGGTTGAAAAAATCATTTTCGCGATAGTGCTGGGCTTCTTCGTTCCGACGCTCGCGATATTCATTTTAAACTATTTTCTAGGCGTCAAAATAGATTCAGTTGCGGTGGCGGTAATTTACGCGTTGATTGCAGCGGTCGCGTTTTGGTTCGGCTCAGGGAAATCTTTTCTTAAGCGCAAGCACTCCTGACAGCATTTTTGTCGCTAATCCTGGACTGACGGTTCCGCCTTCTTTATAGTGCCACGTAATCGGAATTTCGGCTACTCGCAAGCCGAGCTGGCGTGCGACCAGCAGTAGTTCAACGTCCCACTCGAACAAGTCGACTTTCAGTAAAGGCAGCATTTTTTTGTATGCGGAGCGGCGGATTGCCTTGAAGCCGCATTGCGTGTCGCGGATTCCCAGTCCAAATAGAAGGGACACTACTGCGGCGAAGGCAGTGCTGGCAAGCTTGCGCTTTAACGGAAGGTTGTAGACGCGCGATTCGGGAAGGCGGCGCGAGCCTATTGCGATTTCCGCGTCTTTCAACGCCGCGGTAAGTTTCAGAATCTCTTCAGGTGACCAGGAGCCGTCCGCGTCGCAAACCACTGCGTCTCCTTTCGCTGCTTTAAATCCT
>JACCLL010000014.1 GCA_013425325.1 Microcaldota archaeon
CCGTCGAAACAGTAAAGCAATACTACTGGGGAGTAGACGGCCGCGACAAGCCGGACGCCCTCGCAACCATACTAAAGCACGCGCCAAAGCCATTGCTTGCCCTCATATTCTGCAGAACCAAGTTCGGCGCAGACCGCGTCGAGCGAATCCTCGGCGAAAGAGGCTTCAAAGCCATGGCCTTGCACGGAAACCTTACTCAAGCAAGACGCGACCACGTAATGGCCCAATTCAGGTCAGGCGCAATCGACGCCCTGGTCGCAACCGACATTGCAGCCAGGGGACTCGACGTTCCGGACGTGACTCACGTCATCAACTACGACCCGCCCAACGAGCCGCTTACTTACGTCCACCGAATTGGCCGCACCGCGCGCGCAGGCAAGGAAGGAGAAGCAATTTCATTCGTTTCCAACGTTGCCGAAATAAAGCAGCTCCGCATGACGGCAAGAATGGCGAACGCTGAAATAGAGCAGTATCCCATTACCAAAGTAGATCGCTTTCCGCACCACGCGCTGGCCCCCCGTCCTGCGATGGAACAAACGCACATTCAACACGGCGGAAGACCCCAGCACGGACGGCCGCACGGAAGAATGGAGGGCGGGCCAATGCACGGCCCAAGCAGGCCAGGCGGCTTCAGACCCCGCTTCGGACAAAACCGCGGCCCGCCGCGCGGACGGCCGCGCTTCCGCTAAAAGCAGAGGAATAAACTCTTTGACTGCTAGCGCCTGCGTTTTCTCTGGAAGCGGCGGGGAATGCGGAACGGACGCGCCGCCCTTGCAGCACACTTTGCGTACTCCGCCCTCTTCTTAACTGAACGCTTTTCTTCCTCAACCTTTTTCCCGCGCGCAATGTCACGCGAAAGCTGCTTCAAGCGCTCGATGTCCTCTATCCCGAGAACGTAAGTAGTGTAATCGCTGTAGGCAACGTTGATCTGCGTCGGAGTCGGCTTGCCCAGTTCCTTGAACGCCTTGAACATCGCCGTCCTGGACTGTTCCAAGTCGCCTTGAGCAATAGTTTTCAGCACGACCATCGAACCGCATGCTGTACACTGCCGCCAAGTAGTGCATTCGTCCCACAACTGTTTTTCTCCGCAGTCGCCGCACCTGACTACCAACGCCTTAATTGATTCCCTCACAGCCATTACCCCCGCGTCACGTACCACTATTATGAACAAACCAGAACTTAAACATGTCGTCACTCAAGAGTAGGAACGAGTCAGCCGATAGGCGGCGTACCCCACTACGGTCAGGATTATGCTCCCGATTATGAGCCACCTATAGTGATAGATTTGTTCGGCAACCACACCGCCCATCTCCGCAGTGGCCTGTCCAAGGACTTCCACTCCTCCGCTGAAGAGGGTTTTCTGCTCGGTTTGCGCAGTGGTGAGGTTCGGCTCGCCGACTCCTCCCGCGCGCAGGTAGTCGTTGTAGCCGGTTGAAGTCGCGTCAATGCTGGTGCTCATTTGCTGCACGAACGACTCCTTGAAGAAAACAACTAACACGGCAATGACTATGACGATGATAGTCATTACGATTATGTATTCTACTGCGAGTTGGCCGCGCCGCATTTGCCTTCGCAACGCAGTAATCAAAAGACGTATTTAACTCCTTGCCGCGGCCCGCAGGGCCTCGACGCCCGGAAGCTTTTCTCCGCACAAGTAAGACAACAACGCGCCTCCGGAGAGGCTGACGTGTCCAATCCGCTTTGTCGACAAACCGAACTTCTCGAAAGCTTCAAGCGTATGGCCTCCCCCGACCAGCGAAAACGCCTTCGACTTTACGACTGCGCTGAAAACTTCTTTCGTGCCGAGGGAAAGAGCTTCGTTCTCGAACTGGCCCATGGGCCCCTTGACGTAAACGCTTTTCGCCGCCTTTACTTCCGCCGCAAATGCCTTCGCGGTCTTGGACCCGACGTCCATGGCAAGGCCAGCAACAGGCTTTCCCGCTTCCGCCTCAAAGCGCTGGCCGTTTTTTTCCCACGCCAAGTCAATAGGCAAAATTATTTTAGCGCCGCCTTTTTCGACCGCCTCCTTTACTTCCGGCAGGGACTTGGCCCAGCCTTTTGACTCGATGAACGCCTTTTTCTCTCCTACATCGACACCGTTCGCGATCAAACACAATTCGCCGATTACGCCTCCGCAGAGAATCTTGTCGACTGCACTGCTTTGGGCCACGTGCTTCAACAACTTCACGCAATCGTCGGGCTTCGCCCCGCCGAGGACATAGACGTTCGGATGTTCCGCACGTTCGGCGGCCTTGGCGTTTTCCCGGACTTCTGCTTCCATTACCCTGCCGGCAAAGCTGGGAAGCACTGGCGTGAATCCTACCACGGAACAGTGGCTGCGGTGGCTGACGCTGTAAGCGTCGTTAACGAACGCCTGCGCCAACGGAGCGAGCTTGCGGACCAGCGTGCTTTTCGCGTGTTCTTCGGGAGTTTTTTCAAGCATTTCTTCCGAGGAAAAGCGGAGGTTGTCGAGTAAAACGATTTTTCCGTCAACCATTTTCTTTACGCGCTTCTCGACTTCCGGGCCTGTGACGTCGGGAACGAACTTCACTTTCTTCCGGCAATGCTTTTCCAGCAAAGCAGCGTGCTGTTCCAACGGCAGGAAGTCTTCGTCGCCGGGCCGCCCCTGGTGAGCCAATACTACTACGCGCGCGCCTTTCAACGCCAGTTCGCGAATGGTTTTCGCGTGCGCGGCAACGCGGGGACTGTCTTGCACCACTCCTTTTTCAACGGGACAATTCAAGTCAACTCTAACCAGAACCGTTCGCCCCTTCCAGTCGAAGTCGTCTAAAGTCTTGAAACCGAGTTCGTCTGACATAAAATCTCCTCAGCAAGTCGTGTGAATCAACGCGTTTACCCGCCGCGTTGGCGCGAGTTCGTTGTACTTTCGGATGGCGTCGGGCGTTACGCGCACGATTACTTCCGCGCCCGCTTTTTCGGCTGCCGCGTAAAGCCGTTCGTCTACTTGCAGCACGCCGTCCTGGCCGTTGCCGATGATTATAGTCTGCGGCTTTTCGCTGCACAATTGCCTTATTTCCTCGTCTGCGAGCTTGTGGCTGGTTCCGAACTGCCGTTCGGGCCTGCTCTTGTCCCGTTCCAGAAGTTTTCCCGCGATGACGAGCACGTCGCCGTGTTTTGTTCCGTCGGCGACTACGCAGCCGAATGAAGCGGAGTCGAAGCGAACCATTCACTGCACCGAACGAGTAAAGTCGTAAGTTATTTTAAACTGCTGCGCGGGGCTTGTGGAAAAGCAGACGCAAGGCAAAAGGCGCGCTGACCGTGGTGAGCAGGCTCATCAAAAGAATCGCGGAATACACTTCCTGGCCTATCAAGCCGGCTGACAAGCCGAACAAGGCGACGATGAAAGCGATTTCGCCGCGGGGCACCATTCCCACTCCGACTTGAAGCGACTCGCGGCCGGTCAGTCCCAGCGCGTAAGAGGGAAGAACGCAGCCCACCATTTTCGACAACGCGGCAATAATCGTCAGGGCGACTACGAAAGCGAGGAACGCCGTTGAAAGCGGGAATGAATGA
>JACCLL010000069.1 GCA_013425325.1 Microcaldota archaeon
GATTTCCAATGAACCTGAACAGGAGGAGGCAGCAATGGCGGCATGGAACGAGACGGAGCTGGCGCAAAAGGATCAGCAGCATCTCATCCATTCTCTCTATCATCCGGGCGATCATCAGCAGCCCTTGATCTTTGCGCGCGGGAAAAAGGTTGAGGAAGAAAAGCGTTCAGTTAAGAAGAGGGCGGAGTACGCTAAGTGTGCTGCAAGGGCGGCGCGTCCGTTCCGCATTCCCCGCCGCTTCCAGAGAAAACGCAGGCGCTAGCAATCAAAGAGTTTATTCCTCTGCTTTTAGCGGAAGCGCGGCCTTCCGCTTGGCGGGCCGCGGCGTTCTCCGAAGCGCGGCCTGAAGCCACCTGGCCTGCTAGGGCCGTGCATCGGGCCGCCCCCCATTCTTCCGTGCGGCCGTCCGTGCTGGGGTCTTCCGCCGTGTTGAATGTGCGTTTGTTCTGTCGCGGGGCGCTGCGGAAGTGCGTGGTGCGGAAAGTGATCTACTTTGGTAATGGGATACTGCTCTATTTCAGCGTTCGCCATTCGCGCGGTCATGCGGAGCTGCTTTATTTCGGCAACGTTGGAAACGAATGAAATTGCTTCGCCTTCCTTGCCTGCGCGCGCGGTGCGGCCAATTCGGTGGACGTAGGTAGTCGGCTCGTTGGGCGGGTCGTAGTTGATGACGTGAGTCACGTCCGGAACGTCGAGTCCCCTGGCTGCAATGTCGGTTGCGACTAGGGCGTCGATTGCGCCTGACCTGAACTGGGCCATTACGTGGTCGCGTCTTGCTTGAGTAAGGTTTCCGTGCAAGGCCATGGCTTTGAAGCCTCGTTCGCCGAGGATTCGCTCGACGCGGTCTGCGCCGAACTTGGTTCTGCAGAATATGAGGGCAAGCAATGGCTTTGGTGCGTGCTTTAGTATTGTTGCGAGGGCGTCTGGCTTGTCGCGGCCGTCTACTCCCCAGTAGTATTGCTTTACTGTTTCGACGGTCATTTTGTCTTCGCTTACGCGCAGGGTTACGGGCGAACGCATGTCGTGTTCGGCGATGTGGATAATGGGGCCCGGCATTGTGGCTGAAAAAAGCATTGTCTGTTTTTCGCGGGGGGTTTTGGAGAGAATGTATTTTACGTCGTCTATGAAGCCCATGTCGAGCATTCGGTCTGCTTCGTCGAGGACGACTGTGCGGACTTGGCTTAGGTTGAGGGTTCCGCGTTTCAGGTGGTCGATTACTCTTCCGGGGGTGCCGACCATTATTTGTGTGCCGTGGCGTAATTCGCGGATTTGGCGTTCGATGTCTTCTCCGCCGTAAACCGCCAAAACGCGTGCCTCGGCGTACTTGCCTATTTCGCGTATTTCTTTTGCGACTTGGACTGCCAGTTCGCGGGTTGGAACGAGTATTATTGCCTGCAGTGCCGGGTGTTCTTGCGAGAGCCGGTCGAGGATGGGAATGCCGAAGGCGGCTGTCTTGCCGGTGCCGGTTTTTGCTTGGCCGACCAGGTCTTTGCCTTGCAGGGCAACTGGAATTGCTTCTTTCTGGATTGGAGTGGGGTGTTGGAAACCCATTTCGGCCAGGCTGCGGAGCAGGGGCTGGCTTATCTTTAGTTCTTGGAAACTCATGCTAAATCGCCTTTTTGTAGGCAGGAACGTCGTTAAAAAAACGGTTGTGGTGCGGAGAATCAGCGCCTTCGTTTTTTGCCTGCCTTAGTTTTCTTGTTTTTCTTGGCTTTTGAGGGTTTCGTTTTGGGTTTGCGGGCTTTCTTTACTGCTTTCTTTGCTTTTTTGGGCTTTGCCTTGGCTTTTTTAGCCGCTTCCGAGGCTTTCTTGGCTTTTTTGAGCAGTTCCTTGAAGCCGGTTTTTTTCTCGGTTTGTTCTGGAGTCATTTGGTGCCCGCAGCACATTGGCTTGAACAGGAAAGTGGCGCGTTGTTTGGTCCTGCGCCCGCATTTTTGGCACTTGAAGGTCTTGACTTCAATGTACTTGTCTTCGACTGTCGCGGCAGTGTTTTCGCCCTCGCGGTCTTCGTACTCGTCTTCCCAGTACTGTTCCTTTGAATCCGCTTCGTCTTCGTCGGTTAGCTCCGCTTCAAAATCGGGTTTCATGTATTATAGCCCATGCTAGTCATTACCGCGCGTTCTCGCGGCGTAATGTGATAGTGTTGTGGATGTGCTTTGGTATAAAAATGTTTCTTTTTCACGTGTTTGGGGTTGGAAAGCCTTTTATAAGCCGCCGCGTTTGAAAGCCATTGACGTTACATGAAAAGCCGCCTTGCATTGGTTTTGCTCGTTTCGCTGTGCCTTGTTTTCGCGGGGTGCGTGCAAAAACCGGTTCCGACGCCGACTCCTACGCCTATTACTACTCCGGTTGCCAGCGTTTTTGTCGCTACGCCGACTCCCACGCCGTCGCCGTGTGTTTTGAGTGGAAGCACGTGCTGTCGCGGCCAGTTGTGTAACGCGGCGCAGGTAAACTGTGTCGAGGGAACGGTTCCTAGTTACTCCGGCTGTACCGACCAGTGCGTGGTGGTCGCAAACTGCGTGCCGAGGCCTACGCCGACTCCTCTTCCGCCGGGAACTCTGTTTTACGACGACTTCGAGGACGCAATCACTACTGCAGGCCAGTGGGCCATGGACCCGGTTTGGACAGTAAGGAAACTGGATAACAACACGTTTTTGTTTGCAAGCACTTCGCGCAACAACAGTTTTGCGCGCTTCGGAAGCCCCGCCTGGACGGATTACGCTGTTTCAATGAAGTTCAAGCTGGACAGCGGCACGTTCCGCGTGATTGCCCGCAATTCTTCGGCCGGCGCTTACATTGCCGAGGTAATGCCTAATGCAGCGAACCTCCGCATGCAAGTAGGCGGCGGCTCGGCGGGAGTCATCATTACTTCACAGCTTGGCAGGGGCCAGGAGGGCTACCGCTTGAACGCTTCTTCATGGCACGACTTGGTTTTTTCGCTTAAGGGCCAGCAGGTAACGCTGTTGATTGACGGCGACAGCGTGTTCGACTACTACGACCAGACGTTCGCGAACGGCTCGGCTGCTTTGATGACTATTGACGGCGTTTCCGTTTCGCTTGACTTCATCAACGTTTCGTCGGCGTAGCGGTATTAAATACCGGCGGACTAAATTGTTTTCAAGGTGGACTTCGCGTGTCTGTGATAGCAAGGCTTTCTCCTGAACTCAAGGCAACCGGCAGGTTCGAGGAAGTGCGCGTCGCTAAAGCGCGTGACCCTTTTCCTTCTTCTTCCAGGCGTTTTCTGGTTGTTCCAGCCGGCAAGGAAGTGCAGGTAGTCGGCCGGGAACTGAATCCGCTTGAACGGAACTACGC
>JACCLL010000099.1 GCA_013425325.1 Microcaldota archaeon
AACAGGAATGCTGCGCATCGCAGGCGACGTCGCCCCCGAATCAGACGTCGGCGTCTTCTCAGTACTCGGCTACAACCCCTTCAAGTACCACGTCGGCCGCGGCGCGCTTGAAGCGTTCGGCATAAACGCGGGTTTCAGGAACGGAATGCTCGGGTTGCGCGCCAACTTTGCAACTACCGACTCCGACGGCACGAAAATATTCGACCGCCGCGTAGGCAGGCACCTGGGAAGCACCGACGCCAAGGCGCTTGAAAAGGAACTGAACAAAAAAGTGCGGTTAACCAATGCGTCCTTCGTGTTCCGCGCAACGCTCGGCCACCGCGGAGTACTCCTGATCAACTCGCGCGAAAAGCTTTCGGCAAGAATTTCGAACACCGACCCCGCCTATGAAATAAAGCAGGGACTAGGCAGCGCAAAAAGCGTTTTCGAAATGCGCGTTCAGAAAAGCAAGCCGTCCGAACACCGTGCGGCCGCAGTTCGCGCGGCGGCGTTGGTAAACGAGGTCACTGAAAAAGCGCACGCGGTGCTGGAGAAAAGCGCGGTAAACGCACGCAGGAAAAAAAGAGGTTTGCTTCCGGCAAACGAGCTGCTGTTGCGCGATGCCGAAACGGAAATCCGCAGGCCGCCAAAGCTCTACGGGAAAGAAAAATGGGCGATATTAGCGGACATGCCGCTGGAAATTGGAATAGGCAAATTAATCGGAATGAAAGTAATTCGCGCGTCGCCCCCGACTTTCACTGCTTCGGACTACGAAGGCAGGGCGAAGAAAACGCTTGCGCTGTTAAAAAAATTCGACGGCGTTTACGTGCACATAAAGGGGCCAGACTTGTTCGGCCACGACGGGGACGCAGCGGGAAAAAGGAAGAGCGTCGACGACATCGACCGCTTTTTCTTCAAGCCCTTGCTGAAAAAACTCGATTTAAGCAGTACGCGGGTTGCAGTCACGGCAGACCACTCGACGCCCTGCGAACTCAAAGCGCATTCAAACAACCCCGTTCCTTTCTTGATTGCGGGCGCGGGTGTTTTTGAAAAAGGAGTTTCCAAATTCGGGGAAACAGAATGCATGAAGAACGGAGTAAAACCGGGGCCGTGGCTAATGCGTCAGCTTCTTTCTTAATGCAGCGCCTGCAAAAACCGCTTTGCTTCCCAACTGCTCTTCTATTCTCAGCAAACAGTTGTACTTCGCAGTGCGTTCTCCGCGCGCGACGCTGCCGAACTTGGTTTGCCCCGCGCCAATGCCAACCGCCAAGTCGGCTATGAACGAATCCTCTGTTTCGCCGGAACGGTGGGAAACCATTACGCTCCAGCCCGCTGAAAACGCGGTTTGCGCCGCTTCAAGCGCTTCGGAAAGAGTTCCAATCTGGTTTACTTTCAGCAGCAGCGCATTGGCCGCCTTTCCCTGAACTGCCGTCTTTATGCGGCTCGGATTTGTCGTAAGCAAGTCGTCGCCAACTAATTGCAGCCCGCTCCCGAGTTTTCGCGTAAGAGCTTTCCAACCCGCCCAATCATCTTCGGCCAATCCGTCTTCGATCGAAACAAGGGGATACTTCGAAGCAAGGTAAGAATAGTAGTCAATCATTTCGCCTGAAGAACGTTTTTTGCGGCCCGTCAAGTAACTGCCTTCAAAGAAGAACTCCGACGCAGCACAGTCCACCGCAAGAAATATTTTTTTCCCGTAACCCGCTTCCTCTATTGCGTCTAAAAGCAGGTCAAATCGCTCTTCAGGCAACGAGAGGGGCGGGGCAAATCCTCCTTCGTCGGCAAGCAACCCGCCTTGGTAACCGAATTTTTTAACTATTTTTTTCTTCAGTTCGCAAAAAACTTCCGCAGACCACCACAGTGCTTCGGAAAAACTCTTTGCGCCGAGGGGCGCAATCATATGCTCCTGGAAATCGTTTTCCCTTCCCGCGTGCTTTCCGCCGTTAATAAAGTTCAGGAACGGCACGGGCAGCACCGGCCGTCGGCGGGAACGCTCTGCCAAGTAAGCGTAAAGCGGCTTGTTTTCCGCGGCGGCGCCGGCGCGGGCAACTGCAAGGCTTACTGCAAGCAACGCATTCGCTCCGAGCCTGCTTTTGTCTGGCGTTCCGTCGGCTTCAACTAGCAGGCCGTCGATTTCCTGTTGTTCGACGCTGTTTTTTCCAATTATTTTCTTCGAAATAAGCTTGTTTACGTTCGAAACCGCTTTTGAGACCCCCGCCCCGCAAAGTTTTTTGCCGCCATCACGCAGTTCAACTGCTTCGTGCGCGCCTGTCGACGCCCCGCTGGGAACCGCGGCAGAAAAAATGCCTTGCTTTGTCTCTACTTCCGCTTCTACAGTAGGCTTTCCGCGAGAATCAAGCACTGCCCTGGCCGCGACGCGCCTTATTTTAGAGTCAATCACTACCCTCCCCTCACTTCCACTATTCCCAATAGCGTGGCGCTTTATTTAAAGATTGTTTAACTGCCGAATCCTAAACAACGAAAGAAGGGTTTCTTTTAATAATCGTAAGCGTAAGTAGAGGAGTAAGAGTAGGATATGATTATGATAGATGAAGTGATACGAGATAGACTGACTGACTTGTCTGAAAAAATTGTTTCACTACAAACTAAAACAAATCAGTTAGAAGTAGAAGTAAAAGAACTACGCGGAGCGTTGTTAGTTGCGTTAACAGAAGTAAAGAAACTGAAAGGAAAGGCAAGGAAGTGACTTTCTTGGAAGCCGCCTCACAAAATAGGGGAACTGAGCCCCCCGTAGTTGAAGCAAAAAAGAAGACAAGCGACCACTACAACCAGCAAAAAAGCCAGTGCTTCGTCTACTTCCGGCTCAAGAAAGACGATTCGACGAAAATAAGCGGCGCGCAGTTCACGCTCTACGACTTCATCAACAACTCCTTCGCCTTTTCTCCAACTAAAAAGCAGTTGACGGTAGCGGTTTTAGACGCGTTAAAGGAAAAGCCGCTGACCTTCAACGAACTGGTTGTCAAGCTAAACGCGAAAAAAAGCACGCTTTATCTTCTCTGCGTAGCTCTCCAAAAATCCGGGTTGATCGAGCAGGACGGAAAAAACAAGCCCCTTCGAATAAGCGGGGACTTTTCACTCATTCTCAAAAAGTACTCGGACTGGTGGACGGGTTGGGTTTCTCGCTAGACCCCCGCGCGTTCTTTTCCCAGGCGAGCGGTTACTAAGCAGAATTCCTCTATTTACGCGGGGGAGCGGCTGGTTTGGAAAAGTAGGCAATTTTAAATAACTTGTTTCACTAAGCTCTCTTAGTCGCAGGTGAGAAAATGGCTATTTTTGACTTATTCGGAAAAAAAGAAGGACCAATGGAAGGAATGCTTTACACGATTCAAACGGAATTGCATCCCTTCCGGTTGTATGCGCACAAGAACGACTATACCGAGTTGGAAGTGGTTTTGAAAAACGTTTACTCAAGCGAACTGCTTACTTCCCTGGTAGTAATCGTTCCAAAGGGACTCGGATTCGACCAAAGCGCGCTGTCCCAGCAGAGGGAGGTCCGCATAGGCCAAATGAAGCCAGGTGAGGAAAAGCACTTCAAGATCCCGGTTTGGGCGTCGCAGCGCACTGACAAGGGAAGGTATGTCGTCCGCGTTTACGCAATTTCGCACTACCACGACTACGGCCACGTGCTGAACGAGGCAAGAAAAGAGCTCAGGCTGCGAGTGGAATAAGAGAATTTAAAAACTGTTGGCTGCTAATAAAACCAATTCTTCAAGGTGATTTGGAATGACTATAAAGATTTCCCAGTTAATGGGAATGGATGTTTACACCGATAATGCTACTTACGTCGGAAAAGTCTATGACGTCATCATCGACTTGCAGGAAGGCCGCGTAGTCCGCCTCACTTTGGAGCCAATCCGTGCCACCAGCAAGGAAGAAGCCAAACGCATTTTCCGCGAGAAAACGATTCTCTACAAGAGCGTAAAGGCAGTCGAGAAAATCATAATCGTTTCTTCAACTGCTCCTATCGAAGAGCCAGTGCCGGAGCCGGCGCCGGAACAGCAGAAAGCAGTTCCGTACTCGTACCGGTACCGCCGCAAGTAACGCGGCTCTTTCTTTTTGTTTCAGAAGCCTAGCGCGAGCCGTGCTGGCTTAAAAGAGGGGGGCCGCAAATAATTGTTGCTGGTGATAAAGTGAAGTACGCTTGTTCAAATTGCAACACTGCCTTCTACGGAGACGACCTGGAGCAGTGCCCGCGGTGCAGCAGCAAGAAAATAAGTATGTTGTACGTAACACCAAAGGAAGGCGAAGCCTCTGCTGCGCCGGTCAAGCATGAAGAAGGAGCCTGCTCGAAGTGCGGCGGGAAAGAATTCGAGTTCATTTGGCGTCGCAGGGAAAAAGTCTGCAAGAAATGCGGCGAAATATTTCCTGCGCGAAGAAACCGCTAGCGTCTGTGCTTCTTTTTCTTCTGCTTTCCGGCTTTCTTGCCCTTGGGCTTGGCCGCGCGTTTCTTCTTCGTCCGCGTCATTGGTTTTACGGTAAGCTTTGGCCTGACTACTACTTCCGGCCGAATTATGACTTTCTTTGAGGGCCTGCGTTTTTTCTTTTCTTTAGGCTTCGCCTTGATTTTTTTCTTAGCCTTCTTGGCAGGAGGCTTGGTTGAAGGCGCTTTCTTTGGCGCGGCTTTGGTTACTGCGTTCGTTATTGTCTTCGTTTCCTTCTGGCGTTCTTTCCGTGCCTTGTGAAGAATAACCGTAAGCCTCGTTTCGAGTGAAGCAATTCTTTTCATTAGTTCCTTGCGCACGTTTACGCTGCTTCTCAGCGATGCCTGCAAGTCTTCCCTCGCTTCCTTTACGGCGCCGCGCGCTTCTGCTTCTTTAGAAACGTGTTTTTCCACTTCCATTTTTATGCCGTGAACGGTCTTGTCGTGTTCGGCCTCCAGCTTTTCGACTTCCCTGCGCTGGTCCACGTCCATGCGGGCAATATTCTTCTCCAGCGCCTCTATTTCCTTGTCCTTTTCCTCGCGGAGCTGCAACAGCATTTCGCGCGCGGACTCGAGCCGCAGCCTTTCCTCAGCCAGTTCCTCGTCGGCCCTGCGCTTTATGTCCTCCACCTGGGCCTGTGCCTTGGCGCGCTCTTCTTCGATGACGAGCTTTGCTTCACCCAGCGCGCGCTCGAGTTCTTTTCTCGGCAGGTATCCCCATCCTTTGAAAACTTTTTCGAACATTATCCATCCCTCTTGTTTTGAAGGCCGTTAAATCGTTTCCGTGGCCTTGTTTAAAATCGCTTTGCTTTACAAGCCCAGCCAGCCCGCGAGCCTTCCGAACAAGCCTTTCTTCTTTTCCGCGGCTGCATCGGTTTTTTCGCTTGAAGCCGGAACGTATTCGTCAACAATCCGCCAATCCGGTTCGGAAGGAGGCGCGTTTTCAATAACTTCGGGTTGTTTGACTTCCATCAACCGAGGCCCGGCCATTTTATTCACGCTATAATCCGCGGCCGCTTCAACGCAGGCGGCTCGCCGGCAGTCAACGCGTCCGGATGGTCTTCAAAGTAATCCGCCGCCTCGTGGTTCAACGGGCTGTAAGGATTAGGGTGTTGCAGCAAGTGCTGCAGCGCGTCCACAACTTGCTTTACTGTCTGTCCCTCTGCCCACTGGTTTACGAGCTGGATGCAGACTTTCCCGTCTCCGGGCCGAATGTTCGGGTGGAAAATGGGCGTCAGCCAAGTTACTTCGATTCCGCCCGCGTAAGGAAACTCCCTCTTCAACAAAATCCGTACCCGGTGGCCGTCGCGCCTGCGCACAAGCGAACCCGTTTTCTCCAATCCCGGGAGGGTAAGGGTTATCTCGTAAGAAGTCTTGTCCACGTTTGCCGCGAAGGAAAAGCCGCTCTGCTGCATTAAAGAAAACTCGCTTTCAATCCGCCGTCTCCAAATCGCTTCAGGCAGCCACGGCATTGCTCTCTCCTCAACCGCCGGTCGGGTCGGGCATCAGCAAGAGTTCCGAGCCGTCCGTAAGCCCGGCGTCTGCAAGAGTTATGTTGGGGTCGAGAATTTTGTTGTCCGAAGTCGCCAGGACAAAGCGGTCCTTCAACTGCAGGCTGTCCGCAAGGACTTCAAGCACCGAGTTAACTGTAAAAGAAGGCTCGACTGCAAGCTTGACTTCCTTTCCAGACGTAGTGTGAACGACTTTAATCGTGAATTCGCCCATGCAAGATCTCCTCCTTCCCCAACGCTTTAATTCACTCGCCTTCTATTATGATGCGAACGCATTAAAAAACAAGACGCCAAAGTTGGTTTTCAAATGGAGCCAATTCAACGCAAGCCCCGCATAATCGCCGTAACCCCTTCTTCCCAGCCCCTGCCACAACAACCCGCGCCCCAGCAACCGCCGCAGCCGGTTTCGCCGCCTGCCCCGCAGCCTTCAATTCCTTCTCTACAGCCTCAACGCCCGCGTGAAGACAATCCATTGGTTAGAGTAATGCAGGAAGAAGCGCTGCGCGACATGCGCCCGTCGACGCCCGAACCAGCCGCGCCGCGAATCATTTCAAAGACGCCGGCAACGCCCGCGGCGCCGTATGTTCCGCAGAAACAACTCTCCGATGTGGAAATCAGGCAAAAGATAGCAGTGGATCAAGTTCAGAGACAAGCTTCGCTTTCCTCGCGCTTCACGGCCTTCTTCGGCGGCCTGTTCAAGAAAAAACAGCGCGAGGGACTAGCCGATGTATGACGTCTACGTTTCAAACGATGTACTGACGAAAGCGGAGGCGCACTTCACTCAACAAGCGCGCCGGGGCCTCGAGGCAATGGGGCTGCTCGCCGGCGAGCCGCGAACCCACGAAGGAAAACCGTACACCTTCGTCGAAGAATACTTTACTGCCCAAAACAACGCTTCGTCCGTTTCAGTGCGCTTTTCAGACGCTGCGTTCACGGAATTAGTAAAACAATTTCATGAAAACAAAAGCAAGGTAATCGTGGGATGGATGCACTCGCACCCCGGCTACGGCTGTTTCATGTCCCACACGGACTTGGCGACACAAGAAAAATACTTTCCGGAACCATTTCATGTAGCACTCGTCGCCGACCCGACGAAAACCGAGAAAGGAAGAATGCTTTTCCGCGCGTACAAAGCAAGCGGAAAAAACTACCGGGAAACGTCTTACGCAATAGTTGAAAGGCGGATGCAATGACCCTTAAACTCGAGCGATTCGACAAAAAAATTCTTCAACTCCTCGAAAACGGAGAACTGACTCTAACCGAACTGCAAGCCCGGTTCAAAATAGCTCCCCTGGACTTCGACCGCCGTTTGAATTCGCTTGCGCGAGAAAAGTACGTTCACTTGACGAAAGACGAATTTCCCAAAATCCAGCTCGGAATAAAAGGATTCAACGCGCTCGAACAACGCGCGAAAAGACAGGCCAAAAAACCAAAGGAAAAACCGGTTGTCCAAGAAAGGCAGGAACCGCTTGTTCCAATAGAACCAATTTCACTGGCGCCGCAAACGGTTTCCCAAGAAAAAACGCTTTCCGAAGAGGAAACGCACTTGATTGAAACCCAGCCGTTCGAAATTCCGGATACCGCCGGCCCGTCGCCGGGCCAAAAGCCGCCGAAGGAGTACAATCCTTTGATTCACGGTCCGTTAAAGCTGCTGACCGAAGTCCCCGCTACTCAACAACCGGCTTCGCAGCCCCCGCAGCAAAACGAGCAAAAGTCAGTTGCCCAGGCGCTCTCCGACGAAAAGCTTCCGAAAGCAGCCCAGAAACTCAACCTGCGGTGGGAAAAAGAAAACGAAGTCTGCGAACTATGCAAAGCAGACTTCAAACTCTCACTAAACCCGCAGGAAAACAACCCCATCTACGGCCACTGCTTCTGCGGCGCGGCATATCACCAGGATTGCTACGAAAGCCTCGCACAAAACGGAGGCAGATGCGCCCGCTGCGGCCGCGCTGTCGAATTAAAACTCGACCAACGAAGCCAGTCCGCGCTGAAACAAATCAAGAACTTGTTCGACTAGCCGTGCACCGGGCAGTCTGACCGCCGCGGAACTTCGTAAACCGACGTGCTTCCAGTCAAGCCATTGTAAAACAAGTACTTTCCGGCAAGACTCTCCTTCTCCAGTCCATGAACCAGTTTTATGAACTCATTCACCTGCGCTGCCGCGACGACGCTAGTAGTAGTCGCAAGCGCCGGCATCTTAGGGTCAATCCAATCCACTACTTCACCGACGCAGTTGTACTTGCGCCACAGAATACCATAGTCCTTCTTTCCCAGTCCGCACTCGAAGCACGCGCCAGGCGAGCGCACCACCTGCACTTTACCCATGAAACCCGTTGTTCCGCCGTCGATGAAAACCGCCTTTCCATAAGACTGTGCGTTGGCATGCATTCTAGCCCCGAGGTTGTCTAAGCAGCCGAACACGAAGTTGAATTCGTCCCACTTTTCTTCAGGGATTTTTTCAACAGCCGAAAGCACCGGCGTTACTACCGCGGCAGGCCACTGTTTCTTCGCCTCGCGCGCAATCACTTCCGCCTTCAACGCATTCTTCTCCGCGTCCTCATTGGAAAAGAATACACACCGATTCAAATTCGCCTTCGAAACCGTGTCGAAGTCGACTAAAGAAATTTTTTGCACGCCCAACTGCAAAAGAAGTTTGGCTACCTCGTTTCCCAGCGCGCCGGCTCCGACGACCATTACCTTCTGCGCACTGATTTTGTCCTGGTTCCAGCCGCTGATCCTCTTCTGGCGGTCGTGCGCATCCGAGTCGGCGTCCATACTAATTATATTTTCCTAAAGCGTTTAATAACTTGCATTGAGATTAGCTGCTCATGGCGCCCAAGCCAAGAGAATGGATGAAGCCCGAGGACGTCGAGTGGCTTAAAGTGTCGCAGTTGAAGCTGGGTGAAGGTAATTTCGGCAAAGTATTCGCAGGTCGGCTGAAACTACGCGGCAAAAAACCAATTTCAGTCGCAGTAAAAAAATTCAACCCGTCCATTCCGATTACTGATGGGCGGGGTCGTATTATAGACCGGCATCCGTTCCGCGTGGAAGACCATTTGAGTGAATACGAGCGAGCAGTCTCCGAACTCAAAACGGCGGGAATACGCATTCCCAAAATAGCATTCGTAAAACACGAGGGACGAACCGTGCAAGTCTCTTCCATCTTTCAAAAGGAGGGAAAAACGAAAATAATGGACGCCCGCTCGTTTGTTAGAACAGGAAGCATAGCCGCGCCCCAGACGCTAAGAGTTTTGACCAAACTGATTGAACGAGGCTATTCTCCGCATTTTGATTCAATGGGCTTCATCCACAACAGATACGGACTATCCCCCATAGTATTTGACTTGGATTCGTTCGTAATCAACGGACCCTTCGGGGCGTCCTTGCAAGTGGAAGACTGGCTCCACACGTTGTTTCCTGACGACGCAAGCCGCCGCAAGGAAGCGCTGGAAACACTGATTGACGCCGCAAAACACCCCGAAATAAGGCAGGGACTGCTCGACCTCAAAAAAAGAAGGTGGTTCGCGCAGCCTCCGTAAGAAAGTGAGACTAACCTTGGCACTAGTTTTTTCAACAGAGTGCGCTGCCGGCCGCAACATTGCCGCGCAACTCATTCAAAACGGCTTCCAACCAATCGGGCCCGTGCCTTGCGCGGGAAAGCACTTGCCCGCTTGGAAAAACAAAGACGGACTTCTCTTGATTCAAGTCAGCGAACGCCTTTCCCGCGACGTCGAATACCTTTCGCAACTGCCGCTGCCTGAAGAGGAGTTGGTTGTCTTTCTTTCCCGTCACCGCGCCGAAAACGGGCCCTCCTCTTTTACTGTTCATTCCCTCGGCAACTGGGGCTTCGACCCGGAAAGGGGAGGAAATCCTCGCGAGTTGGCGCGCGCAAGCGCCGGCGCAGTAGCCGCCGCGTTCGAATACTACCGCGCGCACGCGTTGGAAGGCTTCCGGCTTGATTTGGAAGCAACTCACCACGGGCCAACCAGCCTGCCTTGGCCGTCCTTGTTCGTCGAAGTGGGCTCGGGAGAAAAAGAGTGGCAAAACCAAGCCGCTTGCGCAGTAGCGGCCGAAGCGGCTCTCGCCGCCTGCAGTCAAAAAAAGAAAGGAAAAGTTGCGCTCGCCTTCGGCGGAACCCACTACTGCCCCAAGTTCGGCGGATTGGAAGGGAAAGACTACCTGTTTTCACACATTGCTCCCGGCTACGCGTGCGATTCGCTTGATGAAAACCTGTTTACACAAGCCGTTCAAAAAACAGTCGAAAAAGTAGAGTGCGCGGTAATCGATTGGAAGGGGCTTTCTTCTCAGCAGAGGAAAAAAGTGATCGCACTGGCCGAGCAAGCAGGCCGCCGATGGGAAAAAGCCTGAGCTACCTCCGTCTGTCTCGCGGCCTCATTGCACGTTCCAGTGCCTGGACTGCGGTCGCCCTCGCGCCCGCGGCCCTTCGCCCGACGCTTCGGCTAATTTCCTGCCTATCAACTGCAAGTTGGCTTCCATTCGCGCGAGCCAAGGAGTGGGCAGCTTTGCTTTTTGGCGGTAATTCTGGACGGCATCAAGAATTCTGTCCGCTTCGCGGGCCAGTCCTCGTGCCTTTTCGGCCGCGCTGAATTTTTTGACTTCTATTCTCTCTATTGTTCCGATTCCAAAGGCTGGCGGCGCATAGTCTTCGGGTTTTCTGAAGAAAAGACGTTTTTTTGACCAGCCCCGGTGTTCTACGACGAGGTGGCCTTGTTCTACTACTGCCTTTACCAGTCCATGGTACTCGGAATAGATTTCGCCTCGGCGCAACAGAACCATGAAAACATATTGGCGCCGTCGGTTTTTAAGAGGTAGGCTACGCGAACTTCTTGAGCTTGGCCAAGAATTTTTTCTGAATCCGAATAGTTTCCTTAACGTGCTTTCGGAGGTTCTTGTGGCCGCCAATCATCTTCCTGTGAACCGCCACTTCCTCCTTCGCGTGCTCGCGCCATATTTCAGCAAACTCGTGAAACTTCTTTGCGAGCTCGTGTTCCTTCTTCTTTGCCTTGTTCAAAAACTTCATGAAAATCCCCGGTCTTGCTCACTGAACCGCGAAATAAAAACGCTTTGTTAGCGCAAAAACAGAGGTAAACTCGATTTTGTTTTCAAAGCCACTTTCGCAACCCTCTTAGATGCCTCTTATTCGTCTCTTACGCGTCTATTTGCGCCTCATAGCCGTTTCTTACAGGAGGTGGATTGACGCAAAAGTCTTTTACGCGTCTCTTACAAGGCGTTTAGTGGAACAATGGTCTTTTTATATGACTCATACTTTCTTGTGCTGTTTTGGTGGGTTTGTGGCAGACATTTTTGAGGCAAAGGAAAAGCTTCTGAAGGACCTCGGATGGGAAGAAAATCCGTTTGTGAAGGACTTGAGGGTCTTCGACCGCGAGTCTTTTCTCAGGCATTATTGTCCTTTCGAGTCCGCCTCCATTCTCCAGAAGCTTGCGTTTGATACAAAGGCTTGTCTGCTCCTCGGCCCGAAGGGCGTGGGGAAAACCTCGGCCTTGTATCACGTCTATTATTCCTTGCCTCAAAACGAGTTTCTTCCAATAATGCTCAAAGAACCCCCTGCCAGCGTCAACTCCCTCGCCAAGGAAGCCGGCTTCGTGAAGCAGGACGGGTTTTTTGACGGGTTTTTGTCCGCGTTGCGCGGAAAAAAAGAAGTTTCCCGAGACGAACTCGTGCGTGTAATAAAATCGCAGGACAAGAAAGTGATCTTATTCGTAGACGAAGCGCACCTCGAGCCTTCGAAGGAAATGTACATGGAGTTCAAGTACCTGCTCGACGAAGTGCCGAACCTCCGAATGGTTTTCTCCGCCCTCGGCCAGGAAAACTTTCCCGACTCGCTCGTACAATTGATTGGGACAAAAAACGTTTTCAGCCGCAGGGGCTTTTCAAAAGAGGAAATGAGGACAATAGTCGAACACCGCATTTCAGCAGTGGGCGGAAAAGGAGTCGTTCCGTTCGACGAAGAATTCCTCGGAAAAGCGTTCACGGAACAAAATCTTCTTACTCCGAGGTACGTTTTCGACGAACTGAACTCGTGCTTGGCTCAAATTGCTGCGGGCGAAGCCGCAGTGCAGCCTTACTCAGACGACCCGATAGTAATGGCGGCGGTCCAGCATTCTAAAGAACAGCCTATTACTACCGCGCACGCCGAGTGGTGGATAATGCTTTCTCCCTCGCAGCAGGGAGTGATGAAGCAGTTGTTCAACCATCCGGAGGGCATGACCCTCAACGAGTTGATGGTTGCCCTCCAGCTCTCGCAGAACACGTGCTTCAACGCCTTGTACCAGTTGAGAGGCGAAGACGACGCCGAGCTGAAACGCAAGCCGGAAGTTCCTTTTCCATTAGTAGAGGTAAAAACCAAGCTAGTCGGAGGACGCAAGAAAAACATTTATTTCGCTAACCAGAAAGTCAAAAACCTTTTCACGCTGCACTAGACTCAGCGAGTCCGGCGGTGGGACGCCGAGCAGTTAGAAAAGCAACGAGGTGGGTTGAATTGGCGGCTAGAGCCTTTTCATTACTAGACATAGACAGATTCTTAAGAAACGCAGGAGCAGACCGAGTGGGCGAAGACGCCAGCATAAAGCTCTGCCAGCTCTTGGAAGACTCGGCCGACGAAATAGTTTCCAAAGCCAGGATACTGGCGCGCCACGCGGGCCGCAACGACGTGACCCGCGAAGACATAGTCCTAGCGGCGAACATGCTTTACGCGCTTTAGCCGAACCCTTGTTTCCGAAGAGTTGCCTTCAAGCGCCTGAGGAACTCGCTCTCGCGTTCTTTACTTATGGTGGCGCCGGCGGCTACTTTATGACCGCCTCCAAAGCCGATTCCTTCCACTGAAGTGCGTAGCGCGGCATCCAAGTCCAATCCTTTTTCAACAAGGGAAAGCGTGCCCCTTGCCGAAACCTTGGTGTCTCCTTTTTCATCCAATGCGAATGCAACGGCTGGTTTGATTCTTTCAACCAGGCCGGAGCCGAGGAAGCTTCCCGCGACGACACCTACGACGGTGTCGCTTACTTCCTCGCGGCAGTCGAGGAAATAAAAAGCGCCCAAATCAACGAAGTTTTTTCTCGCAAAAAACAAGCCGTTCCTGATTGCCGCCCTGTGCTCGTTCAACAAAGCCTTTCCTTCATTCAACGCGCCTTCCTTGTTCATGCAAACGCGCAAGCCGATCGCAGCGTGGCCGTGCCTGCCGCAGGCGTTAAGCAAAGTGCTGTACTCGAGGGCGTCGAAGAGCTCCGTGTGCGGGTCCTCTTTCGGGAAGACGTAAACGTCTCCAACCAGTCCTTCGACTACTTCGGGAGCCAGGTTTTTTGCGACGCAGTAGTTCACGAACGCGCCCACGAATTTTTTCTTCAATTCGGGCGAAAGGTCCCAATAGTGAACCCAGTTTCCCTCAGCGTCCCTCGACGGAATGCCGTTTTCCTGCAAGAACAGCGCGCAAGCCTTTTCATCCCCGCTCAAGCCGGGAACGAACGGTTCCGAAGAATAAGCAATGAAGCCCACTAAAGGACGGGAGTTGCGGCCGAACATTCTCAAGTCCCGCAGCACCTTGCAGAAGCCGTTGTCAACCGCTTCGCGCAGCATCAACGCGTTCAAGTCCTTGAAGCCGCTGCGGTCCTGCATGTCGCCCACTGCGCCGACTATTCCAATCGGCGCCAGGTCGGGAAAGCGGTTGCGGAAGCAAAAGTATGCCGTCGAGGCCGCTGAAGCCGAGTCGGTTCCTGAGAACCCGAATTCCTCGCAGTTCACGTGCGCAACCGAGCCGGAAGGCGGTTGTTCGAGCTTGTGGTGGTCGATTACTGCAAGCTTGAAGCGCTTGGCCAGTTCTTCGACTCCGCCAATCATTCCGGAACCAAAGTCGGTGAAAACAATCGCGTTACAGCCCTTTTCGTCGGCCTTGGCGGAAACGCGTTTCAACGCCTCGGCGCTCAACTGCTTTTCATCGTGAGTAACAACGGTTTTGCCGCTTCTCTCGAGCGCCCAGACCGCTATTGCTCCCGATGCCAGGCCATCGCAGTCGATGTGGTGGACTACTAGCGCTTTTTCGAACGACAGGATAGTCTCTCCAACCGCCTTGGCGCGTTCTAAAAAGCCTTTTTCGTTTCCAGTCAAGCCCAAAACCCGTTTTCACTTGTCTTTAGGCTGCAAGAGGCTAAAAACCCGCCCGCCGGCTTTTTGGCGGTTTAACGCTGTCTTTTTATTTTTCGTGGCCGTAAGCCATCCGGTGGACTGTTTTGTCAAGGGTTTCCCAGCGTACTTTCA
Source organism: Microcaldota archaeon (assembly GCA_013425325.1). Taxonomy (GTDB): domain Archaea; phylum Micrarchaeota; class Micrarchaeia; order Norongarragalinales; family UBA8480; genus UBA8480. The sequence continues at coordinate 14,221 of JACCLL010000099.1, forward strand.
GTAAAGTAGCCGAGTTTGCCTTGGCGTTTTTGAACGAGCGGTATCCGGAGGCCATGACTTGCAGGGAAATTGCGGAGGAACTGGCTCGCGACAACGAGTTCGTGGCCAGGGTGCTGTTTTTTCTCAAGGAAAAGGGGCTGGCAATGCAGGTTACTGCTTCTCCGAGGGGAAGGGACTACGTACGCTGGACTAAGTGGACGCTGACTCCGTCGACTAAAGCAAAGTTTGAGTCACTTGGCTAGATCTCGTGCGTTTCTCCGAGAGATGGAACGATTGCTTCGGCGCCGGTTGCTTTCTCGATTGCTTTCGCCAGTTCTTCGGACTTGCCGCCTTCGCCGTGCACTACGAACACTTTCTTGAGGCCGTTGATGCTTTTTGCGAAGTGCACGAGCTCGCGGTGGTCGCTGTGTGCAGTAAACGGAGCCTGTGCTACCTTGAGTTCTATGTCAATTCGCTTGTCGCGTAACTGCAGTTGCTTTGCTCCTTCGAGCAGGGCCCTTCCTCTCGTTCCTTCGGCTTGGTATCCAACGAGGATTAATGAGTTTTTCCTGCTTTGTCCGAGGTGCTCTAAGTATGAGAGTACGGGTCCTCCGTTCAGCATTCCGGAAGTTGATAGGATTACTGCTTTTCGTTGTGCGAAGACGTCGCGGCGATCCTTGCTTTTGGGAATGAGGTAGTACTCGCTTTTGAAGGGGTCGTCGTCGCTGGTTAGAATCCTGCGCTGGATTTCTTTCTTCAAGTAAATGGCGTTGTGGCGGTAGATTCTCAGCGCCTTCTTTATCATGCCATCCAAGTAAATAGGACATTTTTCCATCACGCCTGACCGCAAGTAGCTTTCAAGCGTGAACAGAATTTCTTGTCCTCTTCCTATTGCAAAAGTGGGAACAATTACTTTTCCTTCTTTTTGGAGCGTGCCGTTGACTAAGTCAATGAAGATTTTGTCCGCGTCTTTTGCGGCGACGTGGCGGTCTGCTTTGGCGCCGTAAGTGCTTTCGATTATCAGAGTGTCTCCTTCGAACCCGGTTTTTGCGCCGTCGAGCAGCCGCGAGCTGCGCAGGTTGATGTCGCCGGAGTAAATTATTTTGCGTCCGTCCATCTTTAACTCGGTTATTGCGCTTCCTAGAATGTGGCCGGCTTCCTGGAACCGAATCGGTCCCTTGCCGCGTTCGCTCCACTCGTTGTACTCCATTATTTCCGTGTGCGTAAGCAGCTTGTCGATGTCGTCCTGCGAGTATGGCGAAAAGTCTTTCTGCAACCGCAAATAGTCCGCTAGAAGAAGCTGCGTCAAGTCGCGCGTTGGTTTAGTCAAATAGACTTTGCCTTCGTAGCCAGCTGCGTACAAAGCAGGAAGAAATCCGGAGTGGTCCATGTGCGCGTGGCTTAGTATGACGCGGTCGAGCTTGCGCGCGGTCTTGTTGTCAAGCAACGGGAATTCTTCTCGTTCCTTGAACTTCACGCCGCAATCTAACAGAATGCGTTCGCTGCCTTCGATTAGGAAACAGCTTCTGCCTACTTCCCCGGCTGCGCCGAGAAACTTTATGTTCAATAACTCACCTTTGTGAGGAACGGCTTCGCAAAACGCCTGCGTCAAGCGCGGGCGCTTTCCGAAAGCCGCCTTTTAAATGCTTATACAATTTTATTGCCGGCCTTCTTTATTATCTGGTATGGCGTTCGAAAAAATCCTGCCTTTCCTGAAGACCCGAGGCAAACCCAAGGAAGCCGAAATCCAGCCGAAGGCCGACGTCTGCGCCCTCGAAAAGGAAGAAGCCTTGTTCTACAAGACGCGTGCTGCCGTCTACCGCAAGATAATCGAGCGCTACGCCGAGGCAATAAACGGCGGCGAGGAAAAAACCCTTCCCGAGCTCAAGGCATTGATAAAGCCGTCCGAGCCGGCGGTGCAGGACGTCAAAATGAAACTGCTTGAACCAATTCTGCAGGGGCGGCAGTATGACTTCGAGAAGGACTTTCAGCAAGCCGCGGAAGCGTCTTTCCAGCGCGTCAAGGCCCTGCACTTCGTGCACGCCGACTTGCCCGTCTCGTACTGGCTTTCTCCGGCAGAGATAATCGAAATCGGCGCCGCGGATCCGTTTGACCGCGCGTTGCTGTACTGCTCGCTATTGATTGCGCTGGGCTGCAAGGAAGCCAGGATCCGCGTGGTGGAAATAGAGGGAGGAATAAGGCATCCTCTGGTGTTTTTCTCGTCCGGCGGAAAAACGTTTTTGTCCGATCCCACCCAGGACAAGGCTGCTTTAGAACGCGCCGGAACCACGGATGAATTGATTGCGGCGTTTGAGTTGGACGGAAAAAAGGTCAGCCGCAGCTTGTTCGAGTTCAACGACCAGGATTACCAGCAGTTCGAAGAGAGCGAGTAGCAACCTTTAAGTAATTTAATCAAGCCAATTACTACGCGGCTTTTTGGTGTTTGAATGGTTCAGAAATTCAGTCTAGACTCCTCGAAGTGCATTTACTGCGCCGGCTGCGTGTCGGTTTGCCCGGTTTTGGCGCTTACTCTTAACGAAACCAAGATTTTGTGCGACGAAGGCAAGTGCATTGCCTGTGGAACGTGCGAAAAAGGCTGTCCAGTCGCCGCAATCAAGATTACGAAACCGTGATTTTACTTGAGACTTCAAACAGAGTATGACGTGGTAGTTCTTGGCGCCGGCCCGGGAGGAAGCACTTTCGGCAAGAAAGCAGCGGCTGCCGGGATGAAGGTTCTAGTTCTCGACAAGAAGAAGGAAATAGGCACGCCGGTGCGCTGCGGAGAGGGAATTGCGGAACACAGCGAAGCCGAACTTGGAATCAAGGTGCTTCCAAACGCGATTGCGAGTACGATAGACGGCGCGCGTGTGTTCGCTCCTAACGGAAAAACAATTCGCTTGAAGACGCCCAGCACGCGTGGCTACGTTCTTGAGAGAAAACTTTTCGATAAGCATTTGGCGATGGATGCAGTGCGCGCCGGAGCGCACGTGCTTCCCCACACTCTTGCGGCTTCCCTCATAAAAAAAGACGGAAAGCCGGCCGGCGTCAAGGCCGTTCACATGGGGGAGGAAATAGAGTTCCGTGCGCCGTTGGTTGTTTCAGCCGAGGGAATGGAGGCTAAGATAGCAAGGGAAGCGGGGTTCGACGCGAAAGCAACTTTGTACGACGTCGACACTTGCTTTGAGTATGAAATGGCTGGAGTTCCCTGCGAGCCTTACATTGACTTGTATTTCTCGACCCGCATCGCCAACCGCGGTTACGTCTGGATTTTTCCCAAGGGAAAGGACGTTGCTAACGTAGGCATCGGAATAGGCGGAAACGTGAACCAGAATCCTAAAGTGCAGTTGGATTTGTTTATTTCAGAGCACCCGGAGCTCTTCAAGCGCGCGCAGCCGGTCGAGTACAAGGGAGGCATCATCAGCGTCGGCGCGCCCATAAACGAGTTCGTTAAAGACAACTTCATGGTAATAGGCACCGCCGCGCACCAGGTGGATCCCATTCATGGGGGCGGAATAGGTTTAGCAATCGAGGCAGGCAACCTGGCGGCCGAATCAGCAGTTGAAGCGTTCAAGAAAGGAGATTATTCCAAGAAGAACTTGTTGCCTTACGAGGAGAAGTGGCGCAAGCAAACCGGTCCGAAGCTGGCAAAGCGCTTGATGCTGCGCAAGGTTTTGGAAAAACTGTCTGACGACGACTGGAACCATATAGTGGGATCCATTAATGAAGCTGACTTGGATAAAGTACTGTCGGGGGACTACAAGCCGGTAGTCGCAAAGGTTTTGATTACGCGTCCCACCTTGTTGAAAGTGTTGGGCGTTCTTACGGGAATTTGAGGGGTTTCGATGGCAAAAAAAGAAATAAAGTTGACGAAATACGAGAAAGCGCGTTTGATCGGCGCGCGTGCGCTGCAGTTGGCGATGGGCGCGCCCGCGTTGGTAAAGCTTCCGAAGGGAGTGCGCAACGCGATTCAACTCGCGTTCTACGAATACGAAGAGGGAGTAATTCCCTTGCAGGTAGTTCGCGTTAAAGCCGTCACGGCAAAATAAGTTTTTTCTTGTTTTATTCGTAGCGCAGTGCTTCAACGGGCTGCAGCGCAGCCGCCTGCCGCGCGGGAAACACGCCGGAAATAACTCCCACTACTATCGAGAAGCACAGCGCGAACGCAACCAGTTCAAGCGTGACTACTATGGGCACTCCGAAGTAGGCGGCTAGCGCGCCCAGTGTGACTCCGAACGCTATTCCGAGAGCGCCGCCAAGAGCGCCGATAAGCGCTGCTTCTATCAGGAAAATTTCGAGAATTGTTTCATTGCTTGCGCCTATCGACTTTAGGACGCCGATTTCCCGCGTTCTTTCCAGCACGGAAGTGAACATCGCGTTCGCGATTCCTATTCCTCCCACCAGCAGGGAGATAGCGGCGATTCCGCCGAGGAAGAGCGAGAGCATTGCCGTTATTTGTCCCACGCTTTCTGCAATGGTTAACGCGGACATTACGGTAAAGTCTTTGTCGGTTGACTTGACGTGGTGCATGTTGACGAGCGTTTTTTCCACGTCCGCCGACACTTTGTTGATGTCGGCGCCGTCCTTTATTATGATTAGAATGACGGTTACGCGGTTTTTGTCGTAGGCGCTGCCGAGAATCTGGCGCATTGCCTGCAGGTCTATGAATACTCCGTTGTCTATGTCCGTTCCGGCCGCGCCTACTTTGTTCAGGATTCCCTTGACCCTGAAGTTTTGTCCCAGTACGTTGATTGTCTGGCCGAGTTCTATTTTTCTTTCGAACAGGGTGTTTGCCACATTGTAGCCTATCACGACGCTTTCAGTGTCCCCGTTTTTCATCGCCTTTCCAGAAGTGTAGCCGGTTGTAATGTACTTGTTAAGCGCTTCCGGGTCGCCGGCGCTGACTTCCAAGTTGACGCTTTCGTCCCGGTATTTTACGGGCGCGAACTGCTGGGAAAGCATTCCCGTGACTGCGTCTATTCCGGGAATTCGTTTAAGCGCGGTTACGTCCCGGTTGTAAAGCGCTCCTTTCAACACTGGGGTTCCAAGGCCGCCGCCGGTGCCTCCGCTTAGGGACAACTGGCCGGGGAGAACCATGATGTATTTGCTTCCGAGGACGGCCAGCTGGTCGCGTATTTCTTTGTCTATTCCTTGTCCTAGCGCAATCAAGACTACTATTGCTCCGATGCCTATGACTATTCCTAGCACGGTCAGCCAGCTGCGGAGCTGGCGGTGCGACATACTGTGAAGCGAGTACTGCGCCAGCGACAGGTGATTCATTCTTTTTGCCTCAGAGGGTTGCGTGCTTTTTCTTGCGGAGGACTTTTACGTACACGGCGTAACCGCCGACTGCAAGAATCACGAGAATTGCGACAAGCCAGCCGGTGTTGTCGCCGCCTTTTGCAGAAAGGGTTGCTATGTCGGGCGAGAACACGCTCAGCTGCAGGTTGTGGTTCTCTTCGTGCGGGGTGTTGAACGCGTCCTTGTAGCGCAGCGTTACGTTCAGCGGATAGTTTCCCGGCGTAAGGCCTTGCTTGGTTATTATCGCGAACTGGGCCGTGCTGTAGTCGTCGACGTCCAGGTTTCCAATGTAGTTGTAGTCCGTGTCAGTCGCGCGAATCAACGGCGACTCGATTGAAACGGAGAGCGCCCGCACTGTCGCGTCTCCGAGGTTGGAAACTTGGACCGAGAGCGAATAACTGCCTCCGTTCGTCGTAATCGGCGTCGGGTTGGTGCTCGCCGAGGCCGATAACTCGGTTTTTCCGCGAACTTCCAATCCCAGTGCCTTGGTTTCGGTTTCCGTTCCCCGTCCTCCGTCGTATGAAACGTTGAAGGAAACAGAGTAATACTGAGGCGCCGCCGCCGGGCTTATTCCTATTGCAAACAAAAGGTCTTTAGTTTCGCCGACGTCGAGTCTGCCCACGCTTTTTTCCGCGTATTCAAGCGGAACAAAGAAAGAAGCGGGTTGTAGTGAGATGCGCACGTTTTCGAGCGCGGTTGTTCCTGCGTTCGTTACGCTTGTAACCACCTGCGTCCTGCTGCCGGGATTGGTGTCGGTCGCTGAAATGCCGACTATTATCGCCGGCGTTTTCTCGGAAATTGGTACTGGGCCTAGCAACAGTTGTTCAGTACTCTCCGCGCCGGTTACGTCGTCGTAAGTCAGCGTCAGCGCAGCGCTTTGGAGTCCGGTTGAAAGCGAAGTCGAGGCGATTAACGGGATTGTTTTTTCAACGCTTTCTCCAACGGCTATGTCGCCCACTTCAATGCGCGAGACTCCGTCCAGCGAAAACGAGTCGCTCGCCGTTATGACTGCATTGTAGATACTGCCGCCAGTATTCCTGAAGTTGACGGTCAGCAAAAAGCGATCTCCCGGGGAGACGGTTTGCGGCGAAATTTCAGCGGTGCTGACTTCGATTCCGGTGGTCGTGCTTATCGTATACGGAACCGAAAGCGTGACGTATCTTGACGCCCCGCTTGCCGTTGCGTAAGCGGTAGAAACGTAGCCTATTGTTATTGAAGCGGCGTACGAACCTGCCTTTGCATCCTGTTTTACGACAAAGGGTACCGCAAGGTTGGTAGTCCCGGCCGAGCCAAGGTCTCCCACGTAAATGCTTCCCGTGAAGGCCAGTCCAGTGCCGCTTGCCGTAAGCGTAGCGCCGCTTACGTACTCCGCACCCGCATTCTGTAGCACTAGGTTCATGCTGCCGCTGGTGCCTGGCTTTAGCGTGGCCGGGCTGAAAGAATAGTTTTGCAGAGTAAGCGCGTTCACTGCGCCGGCCAAGAGCGCAACCGCCGCGAATAACAACAGCATTTTAGGGCACTTCATTTCAAACCACCTTTTCCATCGCTTTCTATTCTTCCGTCTTTCAAGTGCACCACGCGCTCGGCGTGGTGAAGCAAGTCAGGATCGTGAGTTACCAACACTACTGTCCGGCCTTCTTTCTTACGGAGGTCGGCGAACAACCGCAGTATTTCGTGGCCGGACTTCGAGTCCAGGTTTCCGGTAGGCTCGTCTGCCAAAACCATTACCGGGTCGTTGGCAAGCGCCCTCGCTACTGCGACTCGCTGGCGCTGGCCTCCGCTCAACTGCGAGGGAGTATGCCACAACCGGTCGCCTAGCCCGACTTTTTTCAGCAATTCTATTGCTTTCTCCCTGCGCTCGTCTGCGCCCAGGCCGTTGAACAGCATGGGCAGCTCAACGTTCTCAACTGCGTTCAGGGTGGGCATGAGGAAAAAGAATTGGAATACGAAGCCGATTTTCTGTCCCCTTACTCTGGCGAGTTCGGCGTCGGTCAACCGCGCGGTGTCGATGCCGTCGAGGAGTATTTTGCCGTGCGTCGGCTTGTCGAGGCAGCCTAGGAGGTGAAGCATTGTGCTTTTGCCGCTTCCGGACGGCCCCATTATTGCGAGGGCTTCGCCGGCGTAAATCTTCAGGTTGATGTCGGTTAATGCGTCGCACTTCGTCTGTCCCAGGGTATAGAACTTGCTGACGTTCCGCAGTTCAAGAATAGTCTTTCTGGCCACTGATTTCAACCCATCGCGGAAGGCAATTAATACTCACGTGTTGAAAAGCTTTTTTAGTGCTGATTGAAATGCAGACGATGAGCAACCTGGACTATTATTTCGTGTGCCGCGAGCTCAGCGCAAGCCTTGAAGACGCGTTCCTGAACAAAGTCTACGAACTCCGTCCCGGCGTTCTTAGGCTGAAATTCCACAAGAAAGGCGAGATCAACCTACTCGCGGAACTCGGTTCGTGCGTTTACTTGGCGACCAAGCTCGAAGAACCGCCGAAAACGCCTTCGCACTTCGCTTCGATTCTCCGAAAAAAATTAGACAACGCAGTAGTGACCGCCGTGGAGCAATTGAATTTCGACCGCTTGTTCCGCATTCGCTTCCGAGCCCCTTCCGCCGAATACTCGCTGGTCTTTGAAATGTTTGGCAAAGGAAACCTGCTCTTGTGCGCCGCGGACGACACTATAGTCTCCGCGTACCGGCAGGAAGAGTTTGCGGCGCGCTCGCTCAAGGCAAAGCAGAAGTACTTGACTCCTCCTTCGAACAAGGCAAACCCGTTTGAAGCGGCACAACGGGATTTCGAGGGCCTTTCCGGAAAACTTGTTTCCGCGTTGTCAAAGAAAATCAATTTGTCTCCGTTTTACTTGGAGGAAGCCTGCGCTCGCGCTGGAATTGCGTTTGACTCGGATGCTTCAAAGCTCTCGGCAGAACAAAAAACCAGGTTGGTGGCGTCGTTGGCTTCGTTTTCGTCGGACTCCGTTCCGGTAGTGTACTGCGAGGAAGGAAAGCCGGCTGCTTTCGCGCCATCCAAGCTGGCCAAGCTGGGGACTGCTCCGTGCGTGGAGTTCGGCTCTTTTTCCCAGGCTGTTGAAGAATATTTTTCGTCAGCCCCCCGCGAAGCCCCAGTGGCTCACGAGAAGGAAATTGCTTCGCTAAAGCACGCGCTAGCGCAGCAGGAAAAAGCCCTTGTCGAAGGAGAGGAGGAGGAAAAAGCGCTTCGGGAAAATGCTGCTTTGCTGGAAGGAAAGCTGCATCGCGTGCAGGAACTGATTGACTCGTTTGCGGCTTTGAAGAAGAAAAGGAAGTCGGACGCCGAGATAGCGCGCGAGCTGGGCGTTGAAGTAAAACAAGGAAAAATAGTGGCCGAGTTCTAGAAGGACGGGCCGGAGCTGCTTTCGGCAGTCAGGCCGCGGCGGTCCATTACCATTACGTCTTTTACGTCAAGCACGCTCGCGTACGGCAAGCTGACTGTTCCAGCGCCTTCCTTCTTTGCGCGCGCGGCGAGGCTTGACTCGGGATTCGGCTCGACTACGACTGTCTCGATTTTGCCCGTGAGTTCGTTGATGTACAAATCAATGACTCTTCCTATTTCCTCTCCGTCGGTAGTAATAATGCGTTTTCCTGCAAGCTGTTTAGCTATAGCAAACTTAACCATTTTAGACTCACCCTGCACTGAGCTGTTTGAGTATTTGAAAGTGGGTTTAATTTAAAAGCATATGGCTAGGAACGCGTTATTTTTTTAGCAAGGGCGAGAGGTTGCTTTTTTTTAAGGCACCGGCAAGCCACTGGGAATGTGCTTTAAAAACCGTGAAAAATTAATGCGTACGCGCCGCTGGACGAGCGGGGAGAGCCTATGGAGGTACCGCATTAGCAGGCCGTTGAAGCAGGAAGGCCGTAGCTAATGGAAAGGCTGCGTCACATAACCTTCGCCGCCGCGGCGGGATACTTTTAAATATGCGGTCGGCGTTTTTGTTTAATAGGTGACATTTATGAAAATCAAGGACGAAGTACTCAAAGTTATTGACGCTCTCAAGAAACAGGGGTTCAACCCCGTCGACGCAGTTTTCGAAGGCGCGGTCGGAGTAAAAGAGGACACTACCTTGGCGTTCATGGACAAGCTCAACGACGCCCAGTTGGTATCCGGCGTCATCAGAGTTATATACACGGCTGACGGCGAGAGCGTGCGCTTCGTCGAAATCCCGGTCGGCCAGGCTCCTGCCCAGGAAGCCCAGCAATAGCAACTTATTGCTTTTTCTTCACTATTCCTAGCATGGACTCTGTGCAACAGCGCATGCGCAACGCCGGTTACGTTTTCGTCGGCCCGTCAAAACACGCGGCAATCAAGGTCTGCGCGTGGACCAAGAAAGCGCTTACCGGAAAAGGAGAGTGCTACAAGAACGCTTTCTACGGAATCAAGAGCTGGCGCTGCCTCCAGCTGTCGACGGGATTGTTTTGCGACAACTCCTGCCTGCACTGCTGGCGCGAAACAGCGTTTTTGGGCAAGGAGTGGAGCGGTTCCGCGGACTCTCCTGCGCAGATTCTCGACGAAGCAATTGCGGCACAACGGCATTTGCTTAACGGCTTTCCCGGGCACGAAAAAATAGACCGAACCCGGTTGCAGGAAGCCCGGGAACCGTTGCACGCCGCAATTTCGCTCACGGGCGAGCCAACGCTCTATCCCCGGCTTTCGGAGCTGTTGCGTGAATTAAGAGAGCGGAAAATGACTTCTTTCCTTGTTTCAAACGGCTTGCATCCTGAAATCTTCCGTAAGCTTGCGGAAGAGAATGCGCTTCCGACCCAGCTATACGTTTCGCTGAACGCTTGGGACGCGGTGTCCTTCGCGAAAACAAGCGGCAACCCGTCCAATCGCGTATGGCCGCTGTTCGGCGAATCGCTTGATGAAATGAATTCGCTGCGGGGAAAGACGCGCACCGTGTTGCGCATGACTCTCGCAAAAAACTTGAATCTCAGCCATGCCTCCGAGTACGCGGAATTGATTAAGAAAAGCGGTTGCGACTACTGTGAAGTCAAGGCGTGGATGGCGCTCGGTTCGTCACGCGAACGCCTTGGGGTTGGAGCGATGCCTTCGCATGCTGAAATAAGGGAATTCGCGCTGGAACTCGCGCGCGAAACCGGTTACTTGCCGTCGGTTGAGCACGTTCCGTCGCGCGTCGTTCTTCTTTGCCGTGACGAAAAAGCGGAGAAGAGCAGACTGCTTCATTTCTGAGGCCTTACAGTCCTTTCGGCTGGCCCATTACAAGCGCGAAGGTCTTGTCTTTGTTTGCGGCAAACATCACTACTTTGAATCCGGCGTACTTGAAGAGTTTCTTCAGTTCGGCGGGAGTAAACTTGTGGGACATTCCCAAGAAGATTTTCTGTCCTTTTCTGAGTTCGACCCACTCGTCTCCCAAGCGCACGGCAGTGTCTTTCGAGAGTTCAAAGCGCCATTCGACTTGGTTTTTCAAGTGGTTGTAGCTGACTATGAAGCGACCTCCGTGGCGGTTGACGCCGAGGTTCTTGAGGATATTAAAGAATACTGCGAGCACGGCTTCGCTTCTGTAGCGCTTGAGCATGTTCTGTAGTTCGTCGTTGCCTTTTGGAACCAGTTCCACGCCTATCAGCAGGTAGTCGCTTGCGGCCATGCTTTCGCGGAAGTTTATCAGAATGCGCGTGCGGTCGGACAGGTTGCCGAAGGTGTTTCCGAAGAAGAACAACAGGTTGTTCCTATAGAATCTTTTGCGCAGCGAGCTCGTGATGTGCGCGAAGTTTCCTCCCTCGAAGTCGATCCGCGCGGTTTCGACCAACAGGTTTCGCTTTATTTTCTGCGCGATCTTCTTTTTTCCGATTTCAAGCATTGTGGGGCTGATGTCCAGCAGGCACAGGTTGACCGGAGAATGGGTTTTGGAGGCTGCTCTGATTAGGGGAATGGCTTTGAAGCAAGTGCCGCAGCCCAAGTAAAGCAAGTTGACTTTGTTGCGGCCTATTTTTGCGAAAATGTCTTTCGCGCTGTCGCGGATGAGCTTGAACTCGTTTTGCCCCAGGTCGTATTCCTCGGCTTCGGCGAGCCTGCTCCACGCTTCGGCTCCTTCGCCCATGTACTCCAGCTTGAAGGGAATTTCTCCGCGGCCGTATAGCGCCGTAAGCAGTTCCTGCGGTTGTGTTCCTTGAAACTCTATAGCCAATTCAAACCCCTGCCATTATTCTCAGCGCGTCTCTTGCTCCCGGCGCGAGCCCGAAAATCGTGAGGAGCAACAACACGTAATTCTTTTTCTCGAAGTCCACCGGTTTTTCCAGCTCTTTTTTTACCAACATAACCGCCGCGAGGGCGAACGCGACTTTCAACGCGTAGAACGCAATCGGCCCCATTGCGCCGATGAGCGTTCCTCCGACGACGTGCTGCTCGAAGTACGTTGACGTCGGCGTTCCAATGCCGATTCCGACGAACGTGGCTGCTCCGTCGAAGCACTGCGCGAAAACCGCGGCCCGTTCAACCCAGTTGTTTTGCTGCTTCAGCAGCCGCGAAAGCCCTTCGAACAGGAACAATCCCGCGGCTCCAAGCACTAGAATTAGCAGCCCCTGGAATAAATATTTAGCAGACAGGAGAACCGGCGCCAGCGCTGCCGCCGCAAACAAGCAGCCGAGGCCTCCCAGCACTTTCCAAACCGGCGCGTTGAACTTTCTTTCCGCGATTAACGCAATTGCTAGCGAGAAGACGACTGCGCCGAAAGTAAGGAAGTAAATTCCAGGAGTGACGAAGGGAAACAGTTCGACTCCCAAGAAGTTCACGGCGCGCGGCAGGATTCCCGCGTCTTCGATGACGCGCAGGGCGCTGCCGAACAACACGAACGGAATTATTGCTGCAACAAACCGTTCATCGATTTTTACTCCGAGCCGTTTCAACAGCTTGTAAATCAGGTAAGCGGCAACGAGCGCGGCAACCGCGTAGACTACGGTGTTTACGAGGTTGTACGGCGCGTAGCTCTCAGGGTGCCGCATTGGATTCAGGAAGTACTCTTCGATGAAGTCGGCCATCGAGAGTTTTACTGCGCAAGCGCTTTTTATTGCCTCTCCGAGAAAAGCTTTTCATGAGCGGCTTGAAAAACGAGTTGCTGCGCTTGGGCTTTCCCGAGGAAAAACTCGGTTTGGTGCGGAGTTCGTACGACCTAATTGGCGACATCGCGTTGCTCGAAATTCCCTCGGAAGCGAAAAAATACTCTAAACAAATTGCGCAAGCCGTGCAAAACATTAACAAACACGTTAAAGTGGTTGCAGTCAAGGCCGGAGCTACGAAAGGAAAGTACCGCGTGCGCAAAATAAAGGTAATCGCCGGCGAAAAACGCTCTTCGACAATCCACCGCGAAAGCGGCTGCTCGTTCAAAGTTGACTTAAATAAAGCGTATTTTTCGACGCGCTTGTCCCACGAACGCGAGCGCATTGCTTTGCAGGCGGCGCCAAAAGAACGCGTGCTCGTCCTCTTCGCGGGCGTCGGGCCGTTTGCAATAGTCACCTCCAAAAAACAGCCTATGGCTTCAGTCACCGCAGTTGAACTCAATCCCGCCGCAGTCAAGCTATTGAAGGAAAACATTGTGTTGAACAAAGTTGCGGGCCGTGTTGTTGCAGTTAAGGCCGACGCGAAAAAGTTCTGCGCAAAAAAGGAGAACAAGGCCGCTTTCGATCGGGTTGTAATGCCGTTACCGCATTCCGCGCACGAGTTTCTTTCCGGGGCAATCCGTGTGCTGAAGCCAAAGGGGGTTATTCACTTTTATTCAATCGGCGAAAAGAGGCGGCGGTCGCACGAGAAGCTTGATGTTTTCAAAAAACCCATCGTCAGGGTTTCGCTAGCGTGTAAGAAAGCAAAGAAAAAATGTGAAATAGTCAACAAGCGCACGGTGTTGCACTATTCTCCCTTCGAAGACGAAGTGGTAATCGACTTCAAGGCAGTCTGAATAAAGCTTTTGACGTCTCCGGCCGGCGGTAAGCGCCTTTTTCCTTCAAGTAGGGCTGCATTATGCGGTGAGTGACTTGGCCCGCGTCCTCTAGTTTCTGCGGGTTTCGGCAGGCGACTAAAACTATTTTGCGGCTTTCTCCAACCTTAGGCGCGAAAACAGTTGGTTCTATCGTCCCATCGCGTTTCAGCACTCTTACTTTCAACGGTTTTTCGAAGTTGGGCGTGACTGCGACGATGAAGTCTTCTCTCGGAAGTCTTCTCGCGAGTTTTCGTTCCAGTAACTTCTTGAAGGCAGTTGTTTGCACGGTTCGTTTGCCGCGTTCGTTTAGTGCTGTGAAAGAAGTTTGGAAGGCGGGGTCGAAAGACAGCCACGGCGAGTGCCAGAAGAGCGCGTGTGCTTCCGGTATTCCTGCTTTTTCCATTTTTCGAAGTAATGTCTCGTCTTCGGTAAAGAAGTCTTCAGCGGAAATCGCTTTCTGCTTAAGGCTTTTTTCGACCGCGCGCCTCAGCAGGTCGCGCCCCATCATTGACGCCGGGTGAAAGTAAACTGTTGCGGAAAGCACGTTCCGATACTTAGCATATCGTTCCAGTGCTTCCTTTGCTTCTTCACGTACGCATAGTTGGCCGTCTTTTACCGCAAGGCCGGAAATCACTTTGTTTAAGTTTGCCTTCATTTCCCTCGCGAGCTTTTGGTTGCCGGCTCCCGAGTGGTGGAGGTCCCGTTGCAGGTAGTCTATTCGGTCGGCGAAGTCGGTTATTATTTCTCCCAGGCCTTCGCCGTGAATGTGCGCGAGTATTCTGTCGTAGTCGTAGCCGCTTTGCGCGATTAATTTGTCTACTCCTTCGCTTCGCAGGCGCTGGTCAATGACTTGCTCGTGGTCCACGCCCAACTCTTTTTTAACAAAGGGTTCGAGCGCGTGGCCGAATGCGGTGTGTCCAACGTCGTGCAATAAGGCCGCAATACGGATTTCCTGCTGCTGTTTCGGCGGCAGCTTCAATCGTTTGACTATTCGGCTAGCCACGTGAAGCGTTCCCAGAGAGTGCGCGAGCCGGCTGTGCGTCGCGCCAGGATAAAAGCCGCCACTTACGGTCTCGAGTTGCTTGACGTAATTAAGTCGGTTAAACAAGGGGGTTGCGGCCAGCCGCTGTTCTACTGGCGTAAGTTTGACTAGTCCGTGAACCGTAAGAAATTCGTATTGCCCGTAGTCTTCCTGGTCGAGAAAGGTTCTCATCGCCTGCCCCGAGTGGATTGCGTCGCTCAGGCTTCGTTGAGGCAGTTCGCCTTGCTTTACGCGTTCCTTAATTCGTTTTATCATGAGCTTGTCGATTTCAGGTAGCCTGCGCCAGCGTCTTGTCCGAGGCATTTCATTCCCTCATTTCGGCGACGGGCAGCCGCCACCGCGTCGTGATCCTTATTTGTAGGGGGTTTTCTTCAGTCAGGTACGGCTGCATGAACTCTTTCACTGTTTTCCTCATTTCGTCGGCTTTTTTCTGGTCGCTGCACGCGACTAAGAAAACTTTGTCGGAGTCGGCCACGGTCGGCGCGTAAGCAACGTTTTCGATTCTCCCGTCTTTGTGCAGCAGGCGGTATTTGAACGGCTTTTCGAACTTTGGAGTCGCGGCTACTACTATCTCTGCTTTTCCAGCAATTTCTTGCAGCCTTCGTTCGAGGACGGCCTTGAACTTGGAGTCGTTGACCGTCAGTTTTCCCCTTTCATTCAGTGAAGAAAAGTCGATCGCAAAAGCCGGCGTGAAGTGGTGGGCTATCAAACCCGTTTCAAAGTGCTTTGCCTCTGGAATTCCGCCTGCCAGCATTTTGTCGACCAGCTGGTCGTCGGAAAGCAGCAGGTCCTTCGGCGATAGTTTTTTCTCGCGCAGTCCGCGGTCGACCGCGCGCGTTAGCAGCTCCCTTGCCATCAATGCCGACGGGTGGAGGTAGAGCGTGGTGAAAAAGTAGTTGCGGTAGCGCGCGAATTTTTCCGCTAGGGGCTTGGCTTCCTCTCTTACGCACACTTTTCCGTCGCGCAAAACGAGGTTGGAAGCGAGCTTGTTAAGGTCCCGGCTTAGTGCAGTTATTATTTGGCGCATTCCCGTCGCAAAACGCGCGTCTCGCTGCAGGTAGTCTATGCGGTCCGCCCATTCGGTCAGGATTTCGCCGGTTCCTTCGCCGTTGATTTTGGCGAG
Source organism: Microcaldota archaeon (assembly GCA_013425325.1). Lineage (GTDB taxonomy): Archaea > Micrarchaeota > Micrarchaeia > Norongarragalinales > UBA8480 > UBA8480. Next base: position 29,621 of record JACCLL010000099.1, read on the forward strand.
TACGCGCTTGTAGTCGATTCCGTTGCGTTCGAGAAACTCGGGCACTCCCTGCCGTCTCAGCAGTTCATTGGCTATTTCTTCATGGTCTAGCCCCAAGTGCTTTTTTATGAACGGTTCGGTGGCGTGAGAAAAGGCGGCGTGACCTACGTCGTGAAGCAAGCCAGCTATGCGCAGTTCGGCTTGCTCTTGCTTCGACAGCTTCAGCTGCCTGGCCAAGCGGCCGCTGAGGTGCATTGTTCCAAGCGAGTGCTGGAAGCGCGTGTTGTTGGCCGTAATCCAGAAGCCGCCGTGCGACGCTTCGAACTGTTTTACGTGGGCCAGCCGCAGGACTGCCGGCGCGTGGTGCAGTTCCCACTCGAGTGGCGACATTATTATGGGGCCGTGAACGGCGTCGTAGTAGCCGTTTTCGCGGTCGATTGCTTCCATCGCAAGCGCGTGGTGAATCATTGAACTTAAGTGGACTTCGGGAACAATGCCTTTGCGCACGAATTCCTTCGTTTGCTTGATTCCCTGTTCTTCACCCGGCCAGAGGCTGCGCCACTTTCGCTTGCGGTACTTGCGCGCGGGTTCCATGAGAGAAAAAGTGCGTCGGCGCGTTATTAATGGTTTTGAGGGCTGGCGCTAAAAGCAGTAGTAAAGAGTGACAGCAGCAACCAGCGTTCCCGTTCACCAGAACAGTACTTGCACGGTCGTAAGAGGGATTGACTTCCGTGTTCGGAAAGGGAACGGGTCTTGCCCCTCTCCTATGACCGCTGTCGCTACTTATTTGGAGGGCTGAAATATAAAAAGCCTTATGCTCGGCGTTCCAGCTTGTCCAGCCTGCGCATTAGGTAGATTATGAGGAGGAACGAGAACGCCTGCAGAAGCATGAGCGTTTGTTCCGCTACCGTCTTTGCGCCGACGTCCATGGCCTGCCATACTAGCACTGCGACGAATATTACGAGCAGCACGGCGTAGACTAGTTTCTCCAAATCCGTTTTCTGTGTTTTTTCTTTAGCCATTTGTCTTCACGCTATGTAGTCGCGTAGTAGTTCAACTGCTTTTTTTATGCTGGCTTCGATTTGTTTCTCGCTTTTTGCTCCGCTGCAAATGACTTTGCCGTTTTTGAACAGTAGCAGGGTTGTCCCAATTTCCTTCAAGCGCATTATTGCGCCGGGGAATTGTTCGGGCTCGTATTCCACGTTGTCGATGTTCATTGCTATGTTGAACAAGTCAAGTTCAACTTTTAGGTTGGCGCTAGCAACGATGTTTTCGACTTTGAAACTCGTGTCGATTCTTTTGTGGAGTTTCTTAGCCTTTTTTCCCAAATTAGCCTCACCTTTAATAAAGGATATTAAAACCCCCTATTTAAACCCCGCTCAAAAGGCGTTTTCAGAGGGCTAGAAGGAGCACGGTAATGAACGCCAGGACCGCCAGCACGTGCGCGGAGCCGAACGCGCCGACGAAACCGTCTTTCAACAGCAGAAGGACCACAAACAAGGCGACTATTCCGACGAAGCCGAAAGACAACAGGAATCCAAGTCCTGCCGCCAGTGCGTTTCCGAGGGCAATTAGCGTGATTCCGATGCCTCCCGCGAGGATTGCGGGTGCTCCGATGAGTGCGCTGGCCGTTGTTGCGCCCTGCAATTCAACAAGTATAAATACCAGAAGGAGAAAACCAATTAGAAGCGTCGACAAATCGTCTGCGTTCATCGATATCACTACTATTAGTTAGTAACAAGTTTAAATAGGTTTGCAGGTGCGTTTGCTTGAAGAGATCACATGGCTATTACGCGGGAAGAAGCCGCGGTCTTAAAATCCGCGGCAGGGTGCCGATCACAAGGCAGCTCGCCGAGTTTAATGAAGGCGAGACCGTGCGAATCCGGTTGGACTCGCGCGTTAGGGGCGGCGGAATTTCTTTGCGTTACAACGGCAGGGTATGCAAGATAGTGGGCCGGCAGGGCAGGGCATACAAGATACTGCTTAAGGACATCAACAAGCCCAAGCACTTCGTCGTGTCGGCAAGGCACTTGCAGAAGATTGAGGGTTGATTTTGAATGCAGGCAATTTCGGAAAAACCGGTGACGCTCGCAGAAGTAACCGAACTGCTCAAGAAAAGGCAGAAGGAACAGCGGGACGGAGCGCCGTTGAGCTACGAGCAACAGAATACTCTGGACTACGCCGAGAAGTTCGCCCACGTTTCAGTGAAGGACGCGGCCGCGCTGCGCAAGAAACTCGAGGCGCTCGGAGTACTGAACGAGAAGCAGATAGTAAAACTAATTGATGTACTGCCTTCGAAGGAAGAGGATGCGAAAACCATTCTTTTCCAGGGCGGCTTTTCAGTGGAAGCCGAGCAGCTCAAGCAGGTAGTCGTGTTGTGCAAGGAATACCGATAGACTTAATTAAAACGGCTTCCAAACTTTTTGAAGTTACTTGAACCCCGAGTGATGGCAAATGATAAAACGCGAAGAATACGGTTTAGTCCTTGACTTTCTTCCACACGGCAAGTCCGGCGGCGCGTCAGGCGAGCCGACTGCGCAAGTAGTTGGAGAGACTTACTTTACCCTGCTTGAAATAACGCTGAAGCCGGACGCAAAGGCGCAGGAGGGAGAACGGCTTTACTTGGGACGGGAACAGCGCGACAAAGTAGACCGGATAATCGGCCGCGTGGGCTTCAACGACTTGACGAACAGCGCGCAGAAATCATTGGTTCCCGTAGCCGGCAAAATAGTGAAGTCGCGCGAGCCTGACTTCGTGCAGTTCTTGAACCGCGCCGGGGCAATAAGCATCCGCAGCCACTCGCTCGAACTGCTTCCTTCAATCGGCAAAAAGCACTTGCAAAGCCTTCTCGACGCCCGCACTAAACAGCCGTTTGCCAGCTTCGAGGATATCCAGAACCGAGTACCGCACATCCGCAGCGTCGAGCAGATAGTCGTAGACCGCGTGCTTGAAGAACTGCGCGGCGGCTCCAAGTACTATTTGTTTACCAAGCCGGTGCGCGAGGAAGAAGAGCGCAGATTCTAAATGCTTCCCCTGGCGCACGTAGGCATTTCCTCTTTTTTCGCCAAGCACTTCAAGTCCTTCCACTTTCCCTTGGTTGCAACCGCTTTCTTCGCGCTGCTGCCCGACTTGGTCGACAAGCCGCTCTTCTTGCTCGGCCTTGCGCCGTCCAGCCGCTTCATCGCCCACACCAT
>JACCLL010000037.1 GCA_013425325.1 Microcaldota archaeon
CCCACGCTTGCCGCAATCAAGCGGTTGGGTTCGTTGGAGGCGTTTCTGCTCATTACCACGAAGGCGATCTGGCCGGGGCGGAGATACTCTCGCCCGATTTTTTGTGGAAGTACCTCGCAGCCGGGCGGAAGAATGCTTGAAACAGTTACGAGGTTGCACTGCTGTATTCCTGCGTCGCGCAGGGCCCCCTCGAAAGACTGGAGTTGCTCCCTGTGCCGTCCGACGCCCTTGGTGAAAAAGACTTTTTCGGGAATCATTTCAACCGACTTTGCACGCCACTCCATAAAAATATATGGCTTGCTCATGAAAACTACTTCAATGAAATTCTTTGTCAGTACCCCCCTCTATTACACGAACGCCCCTCTTCACTTGGGCCACGCCTATACCACTATTGCCGCCGACGTAGTCGCTCGCTACAAGCGAATGCGAGGCTACGACGTGTTTTTTCTGACGGGAACCGACGAGCACGGTTTGAAGGTCGAAAAAGCCGCCGTGGCGGATGGAAAGAAGCCCAAGGAATTCGTTGACGAACTGGTTCCCGAGATAAAGGAATTGTGGAAAAAACTCGAGATTTCGTACGACCACTTCGTTAGAACTACAGATGGCTACCACGAGCGCCAGGTGCAGGGCGTGCTGCAGAAGCTATACGACCAGGGTGACATTTACAAGGGAACGTACGAGGGCTGGTACTGCCTGCCTTGCGAAAGTTTTTGGACTGACTTGCAGTTGGCCGACGGCAAGTGCCCCGACTGCGGACGCGGAGTCCAGAAGTCGAAGGAAGAGACTTATTTCTTCAAAATGTCGAAGTACCGCGACAAGCTGTTGAAGCTGTTCGATGAAAACAAGCAATTCGTGCAACCCGAGTACCGGCGCTCCGAAGTCCTCAACTTCTTCAGGGACGAGCTCAAAGACTTGTCGATAAGCAGGGCGACTTTGAAGTGGGGGATTCCGCTTCCTTTCGACTCGTCTCACGTTACTTACGTTTGGTTCGACGCGTTGTTCAACTACTGGACTGCGCTCGCATACGACGGGGACAAGAAACGCCAGGCTACTTTCTGGCCGGCTGACGTGCACTTGGTTGGCAAGGAAATACTGCGTTTTCACGCCGTATACTGGCCGGCAATGCTTTTCGCGGCAGGCCTGCCCGCGCCGAAAACCGTTTACGCGCACGGCTGGTGGACCGTAGAAGGACAAAAAATGTCGAAAAGCCGCGGCAACGTAGTCGACCCGCACGATATTCTAGACAATTATGACGCGGACGCGTTCCGCTACTTTTTGCTTCGCGAAGTTCCGTTCGGAATGGACGGCGACTTTTCGGAAAAGGCGTTGATTCAGAGAATAAACAACGACCTGGCTTCGGAGTACGGCAACTTGTTGAACCGCACGCTCGTCATGATTGAAAGGTATTCAAACAAGGCGATTCCTCCGGCGGGGCCGAAGGGAGAAAACGAGGCCGCGCTTGCCGCTGCAGCGGAAAAGTGCGTTGCCTTCTATTCGGCGAAAATGGATGCTTACGAGTTCCACCACGCGCTGGAAGGAATCTGGGAATTCGTCAAGGAGGCGAACAAGTACGTCAACGACTCGGAGCCCTGGAACTTGGCCAAGAACAACGACGCGCGCTTGAACACGGTGCTCGCTTGCCTGGCGGAGTCGCTTCGCCTGTCGACTCTGTTGCTTGCACCGTTTATTCCCGTCAAAGCGGACGAGGCGTGGAAGCAGCTTGGTTACTCGGGAAAGGCGTCCGAACAGAAGTTTGCTGACGCAAAGTGGGGTTTGTTCAAGCCGGGAACCAAGACTTCCCGCGGGAACGTGTTGTTCGAGCAAATAAAATAAGGCTTACTTGTAGCGGTGTGGCTTGGGCGAGTAAAAGCGGTCTGATTTCGGCGAGTCCAAAAAAATTGGCAGGACGACCGGCTGTCGAACCGCTGACTTGAATGAAGGAAAGTTTTCCACGATGAACTGCGCTTGCTTTGGCGTGCAGCCTGCTGCCTTGCGCACTTCCGCCGCCAGCTTCTTTTTCTTTCCGTCGTTTTCAGCTGCGTGTGCAAGCTCGTCTACTGAAAGCTTCTGTTTTTCGACTGCCCTGACCGCGCGCTCCACGATTTTTCTGCCCGATTCCAACTGCTTCGGGGAAAAGCTAGTCTCGCGGCTTTTTAGCATGCGGCCGTGTCTTGCAACAAAATTCAGAAGAAGGTCTAGCTCGTCTTTGTTCATGC
>JACCLL010000068.1 GCA_013425325.1 Microcaldota archaeon
CCAATGAAATTCATTGCCGTGAAACACGAACGGCTTGCCCAACAAGTAATCCGGCGTTTTGCCCGTCTTCGCCTGCTCCGACTCGTGCTTGAACGAAACACCCTTTTTCTCCAGCCATTCTTTCACTGCTTGCTCGCATTCTTTCGCGCGCTTCGTCTGGTCCGCAATCGCCGCCTGCGAAAACACCGGATCCGTTTGCGCGGCTTCATGCACTTCTTTTCGCACTCGCTCGTCCCTTGCGGAAGAAGGGTTTTTGGCCAGCCGCGAGAACGAGGGCTTGCTCATTCCCTTGTGCTGCAAAATAATCGAAGCGGTCATGAGGGGAGAAAAACTGTTTTCTGCAGCGATTTGCGCAAAAGTTTTTCCCGAACTCCACTCGTGTTCCAAATGCCGTGCCTGGGCCTTGAAGCGGTGGAAGTGAGTGCGCACGCGGCGCACGAGCTTCTGCTGCAGAATCGCTTCAAGCGTTTCCTTCGGCAGCCGAAAATGCTTTGACAACTCGCTCAAGTCGGCTTTCGAATGAAGAGCAGAATATACTTCGCGGTATTGCTTGGCAGAAACAATCATTCTTGAAAAACCGCCTTATTTCGCCTTGAACCACGTGCACTCGCGTTCTTCCCGCGGCGAAGCAATCTTCATTCCGTGGCACGACGAGTTCGCGAAGTCGTAGTGGCTGCACTCGACGCACTTGCACTTTATTTTTTCAACGTTGTAATGAGGCATTGGAAAATTCCCTCCGCATTGCTTGCTAAAAAATAATGGGAAGGAATTGAATTTAAAGTAATGTCTCGCAGTTCAGCGGAAACGCCGTGCAATGCCGGATGTCCTGCTTGCCGAGAACGAATTGAGTCACGCGATTCAATCCAATGCCGCAGCCCGCGTGGGGAACGCTTCCGTGCTCGCGCATGTTGTCCAAGTACCAGTCGAAGTCCTTGATGCTGCCTCCTCGTTTCTCGAGCTGCTTCAGCATCGGCGAAGTCGAAAGCTTTTCGCGCAGGATAGTGTAATCCCATTCCCTCTCAGCCGAGCCGACCGCCTCTCCTCCGAAGGGAAGAATCAAGTCCGTGCTGTTAACCAGCGTCGCGTCCGCAGCGTTAGTGCGCATGTTGAAAAACTTTATCTCGCGGGGATAATGCGTTATGAACAAGGGCTTGTCGCCGAAGTGGTGCGCCAGAAACGCTTCGTGCGCCGACTTCAAGTCCGCCCCGAACTCCAGTCCCACTATTTTCACGGCATCTGAGTACCTGACTTTCTTGAACGGCGCCGAAATTCCTTCCAGCCTCGCCGCGTCCGCGCCCACCGACTCCAGTTCCTGCCTTCTTTCCGCAAGCGCTTCCTTCACCATCGACACGACCGTTCCCTCGATGTGGGCCATGAGCTGGTTCAAGTCGCCCGGAAACTCTATTTCCAGCAAAGGAAACTCGCACAAGTGCCTCGCGTCCGCCTCTTCTTCCGCGCGGAAGCTCGGCCCGATGCAGTAAACCTTGCCCATCGCAGGAACCAGCGACTCGAGGTAAAGCTGTCCCGTCTGCGTCAAGTACGCTTGTTCGCCGAAAAAATCGACTGCAAACAGCGTGTCCACGTTTTCGCACGCGCCAGTCGCTTTCGTCAAGTGAGGTACTATCACTTCGGTGAAGCCCTGGGCGTCGAAGTACTTCCTCGCGCCCTTGACGAGGCTTGACTCCACTTTCGCGACCGCGCGCAATTCCGGCGTGTTAATTCGCTGGAGCTGCCACTGCACTCCGTTATTCATTCCAAACCACCTTCTTTCGGCCTCCGGCAGGAAGCCGTGAAAACCAAACCCCAGAAAACGACGAAAACAAGAAACAAACAACGAAAAAAAGAAGAAGCGCAAAACGTTTTTTTCAAAAACGGCCTTTCCCAACTGCCGGGAGGCAGGCCGTCCAGCCAGGCTCCCATTCGCATCCGAGTGCTTTCGCTAACTCGGTTTAAAAGTTTTTCAGCACGCGGAGCCAGTTCCAAACCCTTTAATACCGCGCGCCGGGTAATCCTTTTTTGTTTTCTTTTGCCAGCCGAAGGCCTACGCAGTGCAGTTGTAGCACTTCATTGAATCCCCTTCGTAGTAACCGCAGTCTTCAGTCACGTTAGGCGAAAGCGAGCACAGCCTTCCGATCGACTGCTGGACAGTCAAACAAGCAGCGTAATCGGCAGGGCATGTTGCAAAGACGGGCGCCAGCACGGTCACGGTTGCGTTGCACGAAACGCCTCCCGCCGAAGCAGTGATTGTCCCGGTCGTCAGTGAATTGTTTTTCAAGTGGAACGAGCAGTAGCCGTGCGCCGTAGTGTTCATAATCGGAACCGTCAGCGTTTCGTTCGAGTACTCGCACGAAAACACGGCAAAGGCCGGCATGGGAGTCAGGTCGTAAAAGTTTGCAACCGCGTTCGCGTGCACGAACTTCGTTCCCTCGCTCGGAATGGCGGTAATCAAGCAACGCGCGGGAATTGGCGCAGGAGTAGGTTCGGGCGTCGCAGTTACTTCCGCGGTCGGCTCGGGAGTCGAAGCGGGCTCGGGCGTTGGCGAAGCCGAAGGCGTTGAACTAGGCCGTACTGAAACAAGCGGCGCCATACTTGGCTGCGGAGTCGGCGTTGGCTGCGCTTGCTGCACGCAGCCCGCCAAAACGAGCGAAACCAACGCGATTAACAACAACTCTTTCTTCATAACCCTTCACTTCCTGGACAGGTATTTTATTGCGCTCAGCGCCGCGACGGCTCCCATTCCCGCGGCTACAATAATCTGCTTTTCTGGAACGTCGGTGCAGTCGCCCGCGGCGAAAACGCCTTCCGCGCTGGTTTCGCACGCGAGGTTTACCTTGATTTCGTTCCACTTGTTTTTTTCAACGTCTGCGAATTCGGTTGCGGGGGTCCACCCGATTTCGACGAAAACGCCTTGAACCGGCAATTTTCTTTCCGGGCCGCCTTTTTGCGAGTAAGTGATCGCTTCAACCGATTTTTTGCCCAATATTGCGACGGTTCTGGCATTCGGAACGACTTGAACTCTTGGCTCGGCCAGAATTTTTTCCTTCAGGAGCTCGTCTCCCTTCAGCTCCGGGTTCACGTTCAGCACAAAGACTTTACCCGCGTACTTCAACAACCGCATTACGGCATCCATTGCGGAGTTGCCGCCGCCGATCACCGCGACGTCTTTTCCCTTGAACAACGGCGCATCGCAGGTTGCGCAGTAAGAAACGCCTTTGTTCCTCAATTTCTTTTCGCCGGCAACGCCCAGCGGCCGGGGATTGGCCCCGGAACAGATTATCACCGCACGCGCTTCGTACCTGTCCGCGTCGGTTTCGAGGATGAATCCCTTCCTGGTTTTCTTGAGTTTCTCTGCTTCCTCGGGGGCTTCGTGGTGCTCGACTTGCGGAAACTCGTCCAAGTGGGAATGAAACTTTTGCGCCAGCTCGGCGCCGGTAACGAACTGGTAGCCGGTATAGTTTTCTACGTCGCTGCTGAGCGCGGCTTGGCCGCCGATATTTTTGGATAAAACAAGTGTCTTGAGCCTGGCTCTCGCGCAGTAGATTGCCGCGGTTATACCGGCTGGACCTGCTCCAATTACGATTACGTCGTACACGCGCCCGACCTACTTCTTTATTCCAAGCGTCTTGTCGATTTCGGCGCGGTTGAAGCCCACGATAATCTTGCCGTCGATGTCTAGTACCGGAACGCCCATTTGGCCGCTCTTGTCAATCATTTCCTGCGCACGCGCCTCGTCAACGGAAACGTCGACGTCTTCGAACGCGAAATTGAATTTTTTCAAGTAGTCCTTGACCATATGGCAATACGGACAAGTCGGCGTCGAGTAAACAATTATTTTCGGCAACAAAACCACCTTTATCGGTTTAATGCAAAAAGTTAGACGACTCGGTTTTTAACCAATTCGTTTAACCCGTGCGGATCGGAATAACTTCTCGAAGGCATTATAAAAAAGTTCGGAATTCGGCGTTCCTTACGAAGTTTGATACCGTTTCGAAAAACAGAAAAAAGAAATAAAATAAAAAAAGCAAGCGGTGCCTTCAGGCCCTTCTGCCCAACGCGAGCAGCCGGTCGTTCTTCTCGCGGATGGCGAACAACAGCGCGTCGTTCTCCTCGTGCAAGCGAGCGACTTCGCTCTTGAGTTCCACCACTTCTTTCTGCAACGAATC
>JACCLL010000030.1 GCA_013425325.1 Microcaldota archaeon
CAGAGCCGCGTAAGGCGATTGTTTCGCGAACTCGCGGCTTGCGGAAAGGACGTCGACTGCGTTGCAATAGCGTCGTCGGCGCCCGACCCCAATTTTCTTTATTTTCTTGACTTGCCGGACGCCGTTTTTGAAAACAGTTTGCTGTTTGTTTCGCCTGACGAAGTCAGGGCAATAGTGCCGCGCCTCGAGCTTTCGGCCGTTCCAAACGGCGTCAAAGCCGTTGCGTTCTCTTCCCTCGACGAGAAAAAGGCGTCTGCAAAGAAGTTTCTAAAGGAATTCAAGCGAGTGGGCTACGACGACAAAGGCATTTCGCACGCGAACTACCTGCTGCTCGGCCAGTGCACTAAAAAACTCGTCGGCGTCTCTAAACAACTGGCGTTGACGCGCGCCGTTAAAGAAGCGGGCGAAGTCAAGGCAATTGCAAAGGCGGTCTGCTTGACTAAGAACGCGATTTGCGGGGCGTTCAACGGACTGAGGGAAGGCGTTTCCGAGGAGCACGCGGCGGCTGAAATAGCCGTGTGCTTCGCCGAACACAACGCTTCTCCCGCGTTTCACACCATCTGCGCTTTTGGAGAAAAGTCTGCCGTCCCCCACCACGTCGTTTCAGGCAAACGCCTGCATAAAGGAGACTTTGCGTTGATAGACGCGGGAGCGAGGCTGAGGGGATACTGCGGGGACTTGACTAGAACGATTGTTTTCGGCCGCGAGCCTTCTTTCGCGCAGCACGCAATGCTGGAGGCGGTGAAGGAAGCACAAAAAATCGCGTTTAAAAAAATTAGGCCCGACGCGTTCGCGAGCGAAGTGCACTGCGCGGTCTCTGAATTCTTTGACTCGCAGGGTTTTGCCGGCCGGTTCATCCACTCGGCGGGCCACTCGATCGGCTTGGAAGTGCACGACGGACTACGACTCTACGCGAAAGCCGACTTTGTTTTGCGCAAGGGAATGGTTTTCGCAGTGGAGCCCGCGCTGTACGTTCCGAAGAAAGGCGGCGTACGCCTGGAAGAAGACGTCGTCGTAACCAAGAACGGCTGCCGAGTGCTGTAATCACTCGACGTCCATTTCGAGTTCGACTTTTCCTGTTCCGCAGGGAATGGTTTGGCCGATAATTATGTTCTCGGCTACTCCGGCGAGGTTGTCGGATTCTCCGTGCACGCAGGCGCGGGTCAAGTGCTTCGCCGTTTCCTCGAAAGCAGCTCTCGCGAGGACTGATGCTTTTTCGCCGGCTAGTCCGTGGCGGCCCACGCTTTTCAGCGCGCCTTTGTAGGTCATTGCGTCCGCAATCAGCATGACGTGGCGGACGTCGACTTCAATGCCTTGCGCGTCGAGGACTTTCATTATTTCGGCGATTATCGCGTTGCGCGCGGCTTCGATGCCGAGTACGTGGCTGATTTCAGTGATGTCGTTAGTAGTTGTTCCATAGGGGTCGACTTCAGGTAGGCGGAACACTGCTTCGAGGTTGGTTCCTTCAGTTGCAATGCTGTACTCGCCGTTTGGTCTTTCGATGATGATTGCGCGCGTTATTCCCGGCACTCCGCGGAGCGTGATGTCCTTGAGTTTGTTAGTGATTTTGCGGACGTTTCGGAGGGTGTCGACGTCGGGCTTCAAAGTGCAGCCGGAAGAGGTTTTTTCGCAGGCTGCGACTGCCTTGATTTTCTTGAGCACGTCGTCGGCGTCTATGCGGTATTCTTTCATTGCTTCTTGTTTGAATGTGACGCGGATCAAGCGTTTTTCGAAGTCTTCTGTTACGTGCGCGACTTTTTCGAGCTTTATTTCCTCGATTTCGGCCGCGATTTCCTTGACTTTGTTGTATTCCTTGGCATATTGCGGCTTGAGCGAGACTTCCATGACCGGGTTTTTGGGCGTCTTGCGTGCGTCGACTATTTCAACCAGGCGCGTGAATCCCAGTTGGGCCAGTGAAAGGACTCCCGCGTAGTGGAAGGTTCTGAGCGTCATTTGGGTTCCTGGTTCGCCGATGCTTTGGGCGGCGATTACTCCGACCGGCTCGCCGTAGTTGATTTGTTCTCCGCACGTTGGGTCCAGGCCGTCGTCTCCGTACTTGAATTGGATGATGTTGTTTTCCGCGTCGCGTACGCTGATGTCCTCGGCTACGCAGAGGTCTTGCATGGCGTTGATGAGCCTGCGCTGCATGTAACCTGTTTTTGCGGGGTTGACTCCTTTGTCGACGACGGAGTCGCGTCCTCCTGCCGCGTGGAAGAAGTACTCGAACGGCGTCAGGCCGTGGGTGTAGGCGCTGGAAACGAATCCCCTGGCTTCGTCGCTGATGTCTCCTTTCCTGAAGTGGGAGAGTACTCTGCGTTGGAAGCCGGAGTGCATTCTTTTTCCGCGGATGGCCTGTTGTCCCACGATTCCGCACATTTGCACTATGTTGATGAGCGATCCCTTGGCTTTGGATTTGGCCATGATGATTGCTTGGTTCAAGTTCTTTGTTCCACCCTTGAATTCGACTGGGCTTTTCTTGACGTGCTTTAACACGATTTCGTTGCAGCCGTCGCGGATGCTTTCCACGACGCCCATGATTTCTTCCTCAAAGGTTTCCTTGACCGTTTTTCCCGGCTTGCGCTCGAGTTTTCCCGCGTGGTATTTTTCGACCAGCGCGCGGATTTTCTTTTTGCTGTCCTTGTACAGGTCGCGGATTTGCTGGTGTCCTTCTTCGGACATGTTATAGTCTTCCAGCGAAAGGGAGAGTCCGAACTGGGTTATGAAGTAGCTTGCGACTTTGGTCGAGGCGTCAATGAATTTTCTCGCTTCTCCGCTGCCCAGCTTGGTTATTGTTTCGCGGATTATTTTCTCGACGACGCGGTCGTCGATGTGTCCGCCGGAAAACTTTCCGTTAGAGATTTTAATGACGTGGCCGACGCGGTTCTTGGTTTCGAGCTTGAGCGCTTCGGGCAAGAGGGTTGCGAAAATGTCTCTTCCTGAAACGGTTTTTTCCTTGAAGTCCGCTTGAATGCCTGCTTGCGCGAGGAGTTCATAGGCTTCCTTGCGTTCTACGACTAGGTCTTCTTGCGTGAGGATGAACAGCCCGCTTAGGTGGTCGAGAGTGGGCGCAATGAGGGGGTCTGCGAAGCGGGGCGACATTATGTTGTTCTCGACTTTCATGAGGATTTCGGCTTCGCTTTGCGCTTCCTCGTTTTGGGGAACGTGGATGTTCATTTCGTCTCCGTCGAAGTCTGCGTTGTAGGGCTTGCAGACGGCGCAGTTGAAGCGCAGCGTCTTGCCCGGCAGGATTTTGGCGGAGTGGCATAGCATGCTTACGCGGTGCAGCGAGGGCTGGCGGTTGAAAATGACCGTGTCCCCGTCCTGGAGTTTTCTTTCGAGAATGTAGGCGGGAGCGAGTTCGGCGAGAACTTCTTCGGTGTTCGAAGGAGTGAGTTTCTTGCGCTTGCCGTCTGGGCGGATTACGTAGTTTATCAAGTGGCCGCGCTGGCGGATTAGTTCCTTCATTTCCTCCAGGTTCCACGAAGTGACGCTTTCGGGAATTGTGAGCTCGTCGGCAATGCTCTGCGGGATTCCCAACTCGTTTATTCCGAGCGTCGGGTCGGGTGAAATTACGGTGCGTGCGCTGAAGTTAACGCGTTTTCCGCTGAGGTTGTATCTGAACCGCCCTTCTTTTCCTTTCAACCGCTGGAACAGTGTCTTCAACTGTCTTCCGGAGCGGTGGCGGGCCGGCGGAATTCCCGCCGTTTCGTTGTCGTAGTAAGTGGTGACGTGGTACTGTAACAACTCCCAGAGGTCTTCGATGATCAGCTGCGGGGCGCCTGCGTCGATGTTTTCTCCGAGTCGTTGGTTTATGCGGAGGATGTCGACCAGCTTGTGGGTGAGGTCGTCTTCGCTTCGTTCTCCTGTTTCGAGGGTAATCGACGGCCTTACGGTCACCGGCGGAACAAGCAGGACTGTGATGACCATCCACTCGGGTCTCACCGCGACGCCGAGCCTGCGCAGGTCTTCGTCCGGAATTCTTTCAAGGCGTTCGCGGGTTTCGTTTGGCAGGAGTTTCCTGTCTTCCTCGTAGTAGAAAGTGGGTTTGACGAACTTGATTTGCTTTTGTTTTTCGCCGCAGTGCGGGCACTCGCCGACTTTCTTTATCTTGTCGACCGTGCTGTCTTCGCTGAGTACCCTGCCGCATTTTCTGCACGTCGAGCGCAGCAGCTGGTAAATTGTTTTCGCGAATCCCGTGTGCACTACGGGCCGGACTAGTTCGATGTGGCCGAAGTGGCCGGAGCAGCTTTTTATTCGTCCGCCGCAGGTTTTGCACTTTAGTCCGGGGTCGATTATTCCGAGGTGCTGGTCGGCCAGTCCTCCTGAAATGGGGTAGCCGTCTTCGTCGTAAGTGTCGGGAATGGTTATTTTTACTGCGCTCAGTTTCCTGACTTGTTCGGGAGAGAAGATGCCGAATTCGATTGACTTTATTACCTGCATGTCATCGCCTCCTTTTACATTCCCTGCGCCTTGAGGCGGAGCTTCGGAAATATGCCTATGCTCTTCATTTCGTCCAGCAACAGCTTGAACGCGTAACTCATTTCCACTTCAACTACGCTCGAGCTGTCGCAGACGGGGCAGTAGCGCCGGTTCTTGACCTTGTCTAATACTGCGAGCGAACCGCACGTGGTGCAGACTAGTTCGGTGGTCTTGTCTGCGGAGTCAAGCATTCTTTCCGTCAGCAGCGAGGCCGCGCCGTAGCCGATGAAGCAGTCGCGCTCCATTTCTCCCAGCCTCAACCCTCCTTCGCGTGCTCTTCCTTCGGTTGGCTGGTGCGTAAGCATTTGAATGGGCCCGCGCGAGCGCGCGTGCATCTTTAGCGCGACCATGTGGTGGAGTTTCTGGTAGTAAATGACTCCGATGAATATCTTGGCTTTCAGCATTCTTCCGGTCACGCCGTCGTAAAGCGTTTCCGTGCCGGTTTGGCGGAAGCCGTTTTCCTGCAACGACTTTTCGAAGTCTTCCTGCGTGTTTCCGCTGAACGCAGTGCCGTCCTTGGTCGTTCCGTCCAACGCGGCGGCTTTGCCGCCGAGCATTTCCAGCAAGTGTCCTGCCGTCATACGGCCGGGGATTGCGTGGGGGTTGATTATGAGGTCCGGAACGACTCCATCTTTGGTGAACGGCATGTCCGACTGTTCGGCGAGGAGTGCGATTACTCCTTTTTGTCCGAAGCGGGACGCGAACTTGTCTCCTATTTCGGGAGTGTTGAGAGAGCGCACGCGGATTTTGGCGAACTTGTTTCCCGCAAGCGTTTCAGACAGCATTACTGCGTCGACTACTCCGCTTTCGTTTCCCCTCATTGTCACAGAGCTTTCGCGGCGTTTTTCGCTTTCCAGCTCGAGTGCCGTAACTTCCTTCAGGAAACGCGGGGGCGAAGTCTTGCCTATGAGAACTGCGTCGGCGCCTACTACTGTTTCGGGCGAAATCAAGCCGTTGGGGTCGAGTTGTGAGTAGGCCTCGGGACCCAGGTATCCTTGCACGAATTCCTCGGGAACGCCGTACTTGTCGCGTTGTCCTCCGGGGTAATGCGATTCTTCGTCGGAGTAAGTGCGGATGAACACGCTGCGGCCGAGCGCGCGGTCGACTGCGGCTTTGTTGACGACTATTGCGTCGTTCATGTTGAAGCCGTAGTAGGACAGCACTGCTACCACGAGGTTTTGTCCGCTTGGCCTCTTGTAGTTTTGAAGCGCTTCGTAAACGCGCGTGTGGACGAGTGGCCGCTGGGGGTAGAACATGCAGTAGCCGCGGGTTTCACTGCGGAGGTTGAAGTTGGCGGCGTAGAGTCCGAGCGCCTGCTTCGTGTGCTGGGAGGCCATGAGCACTCTCGGGGCGGAATTGTATTCGGGGAACGGAGCTTGTGACGACGCGTAGCCCAATAGGTTTATCAAGTCGATTTCGACGTGAGTGTGCCTGCCTTCGCCTTTTTTCTCGGCTTTCTCCAGCTGCTCCAAGTCAAGCGCGACCCACGCGTTTTCCTCTTCTTCGGCATCCAGGTACTCTATTGCGCCTTGCTTTACCAAGTCGCTCCACTTGAGTGTGCCTGCCTTGAGTTCCTCGACGTGTTTTTCAGTGACTGCCGGCTTGTTGCTCTTCACTACTATCAAGGGCCTGCGCGCGCGTCCGCTGTCGGTGTTTATGAACGCTTCCTTCGTCCTCTCGTAGAATGCGACGTTCATTTGGACGTCGACTTCGCCTGCCCGTCTTTTTTCGCGGAGTTCTCTAGCCAGTTTTCCGCCGTCTTCAGAGAAGCCGACGAATCTTCCGTTCAAGTAAACGCTTGTCTTGTCCATTTGTAATCACGCCTTCATGGAAACGCCGAGTTTTCTCAGCGCTCCCTCGACTTCCTTCTCGTTTCCTTCAGTGGTAATTTCGCACATCAACGCCAGGTTCTTTATGAGACCGCAGTTGGGTCCTTCGGGCGTTTCGTTCGGGTCCAGTCTTCCGAAGTGGGTTCCGTTCAAGTCACGCGCCTTGTGGTGAGGGTGCTTCTTCGCCAAGGGAGAAGTGACCCTGCGGAGGAACGACATGCTTGAAATGAAGTTGTAGCGGTCCAGCGGCTGGGATACCCCGGTGTGGCCGCCGACCCAGTTGCCGGTCGCCATCGAGTACTTGATTCTGTCCGTCAGCGCGTCCGGCCTGACGACTACGGCCATGCTTATCTTGCGGCCGCGGACGTTCGCGCGCTCGATTTGGTAGCAGACGTCTTTCACGAGGAACTGGAATCCGTACTTGAACAAGTCTTCCATCAGCTTGCCCGCGATTTTAAGGCGCTTGTTCGCGTAGTGGTCCTTGTCCTCGACTCGGCGCTTGTTGTACGCGACGAGAATCGTTCTTTCGGTCATGCGGCACAGGAAATGCGCTTTGGCCAAGCGGCTGTCTTCGCCGACTCCGATGTGCGGAAACAAGTAGTGGTCCAGCAATAGTTCCGCGCGTTTTGTCTGGTAGTCGATCGGCTGTGACGGCGCGGCGCGTTTGCCTATTGTTTCCAGCGCTTCGCGGCGGTTTTTTGCTTCGACTAACTCGAAGTTTAATAGAATGTCGTTGCGGATTTCCGGCGCGTTTGAAAACGCTTCCAGGATTTTTTCTTCCTTGTCCATCCCCAGTGCCTTGAGCACGATTATGAGTTCGAGCGGCTTGCTGTAAGACGGCATGCTTACTCCTATCCTGCCTTCGGCGTTTCTTTCGACAGTGCACTTGCCGCGGAATCCAAGCCGCGTTGAAAAGATTTTTGCGGAGGTTTCGTCGGCGTCCTTGTCCCGTGAAATCAGGAGGCGGTTTGGAGCGAGGTCTTCCATCGTGACCAAGGCTTTTTCGGTTCCGTTTATGATAAAGTAGCCGCCTGCGTCCATTGGGTCTTCGCCCAGTTCGATTAGCTCTTGGCGGCTTTTGTTGTTCAAGTAGCATACCTTGCTTTTTACCATCACCGGCAGTTCGCCGACGAAAACGTCTTCAGTCTTTTTCTCGACGCCGTTGATGATGAGGGCTATTTCGAGAAACAATGGAGCCGTATAGCTCAAGTCGCGGAGCCTCGCTTCCATGGGGTACAAGGGCCTGCGCGAGCCGTCCGCTTCGGTGATCATGGGACGCTCGGAACGGATTTTGCCGAGTTTGAGTACAATGCCTTCTATTTGGGGTTCAATGGTTTTCTGCGCGTCGATTACCTGCTGCATTCCGGTGTCGACGAACTGGTTGTAGCTTTCGACGTACTGTTTTACCAAACTGTTTTCAGCAAAATAAGATTTAGTGAGCTCGGTATACACGCAAAACCACTCTCCTGTTTTCCCTCCGCGCAGGGAAAAACTTTACTCGACTACCAGGCGGTAGTAAAGCACTTCGCAGCAAGTTGCCGGGCTCTGCCTGAAAATCTTTATTACGTCCCCGATTTTCGGGCCCAATGGAATCAAAGCGGGGTCGGTAATGCGAATGCGCGGCAAGTCCTCTGCAGAAATTCCGTGCTTTTCGAGCATTTCGCCGACTTCCTTCTGGGAAGCGACTTCCATTCTCGGCACTAGAACATGTACAGTAGACGCTAACTTGCTTTCAGGCATTACATCACGAGACAGACGGCAGACACTAGACAACTGGCCAGTAGATAGATTTATCAAACCAAATTTTTTAAACCTTTGCCAAAGCCTCCGCTGGTATGGAAAAGAAGGACGCCTCCTTTTCCGAAAAGGGGTTCGATAGCCTCAAACACTTTCCTTGCACGCCGGCAATAAAAGCCTTTTTATTGAACGCTCGGCAAACTCAGTTTCATGCTTTCAGACAACGGAATTTTGGGCGAAATCAAGAAAGGCAGTTTGAAGATCAAGCCTTTCGATAAAGCGGCGCTGAGGCCGTCGGGATATACTTTTCACTTGGGGCCGCATTTTCTCGTTCCCAAAGCCGGCTTCAAGATAAACCCCTTGACCGATGACCCGAGCAAGTTCTACTCGCCGCTGACTGCTTCGGAAAAAAGGCCGCTTGTGCTCGAGCCAGGCGACTTCGTGCTCGGAGAGACGCTGGAAGAAATTGCTTTATCGCCCAAAATAGGGGCTTTCGTCGACGGCGCCAGCACGATTGCAAGGCTTGGCATTTCGATTCACCAGGCTGCAATGATGCTCGACCCGGGCCACGGCTGGCCGAACTTCCGCCGCGTTACCCTCGAGATCAAGAACGACGGAACGAACTCCATTGTTTTGACGCCGGGAATGAAGTTCTGCAAGGCCGCTTTCTTTTTGCTGAGCCCCCCCGCGAGTTTTTCGGCGGACGAGCGCTCGAAGTACAAGGGACAGAAGAACGTGGGCGCG
>JACCLL010000045.1 GCA_013425325.1 Microcaldota archaeon
GCGACTGCGACGATTCCGAGGATGAACCACATGTTCTGCGAGAACGCTGCCGCGAACAAGCCGGTTATTCCGCTGTTGCGGGACGCGATTGCAGGCAGTTGCTTTTCGTAAACCTTGTTTCCGGCGCTGGTGACGACGAGAACGGGCTTTGCAGCTCCTTCGTCGGTGTTCTGGCGCACGTACAGCTTCAGCTCCTTCGTTTCTCCCGGTTGAACGTCAACCGGCAAGGGACTGAGCACGTCCCAGCCACTGGGAAGTCCGGTTACGGTAGCCGTAACAGCTGGCAAAACGTCGTTTCCGGGGTTAGTAACCTTAAAGTTGAGGACCAACAGCGAACCGTTGACGTCCTGTTGAGGAACCGTTACTGCCGGCGCGTGCGCAACCGACGCTTGGGGCGCGACTACGTAGAACGCAAAGTGCTTTTGCGCAATAACCTGCTTGTCGTGCAACACTTGCAAGTACAAGTCGTAATGGCCGAGTTGAAGGTCTTTCGAGTGAACGTCAAAGTAAAGCTGCTTGGCTTCACTGCGTTTGAGCGAGACTGCGTCCTGCGAGAGGAACGGACGGAGTTCTTCGACGTCGCCAACGAGGCGCAGTTCGAAGGTTCCGGCTGCCCCGGCATCGCTCAAGTCGAACTTGATGCGCCTGAACAGCGTCGGCTCCATCTTCAGCAAGTCGCTGCGGGAACTGATTGTAACCGCGTATTGAGAGGGGTCGAAGTAAGCGTGCTGGCCGTTGTAAATATTGTCGTTTGAATAACCGTGTTCGTAGGAAGCACAATAGGTTGCGGGTACAACCTGCACGTTAACAGTACTGGTCGCACGTTCCTGGCCGCCGTTTTGATTAGTCAAAACAACTGTTACTGGAACATTAAAAGTTCCTTCAAGGCACGCCGAGGCACTGACTTCCATAGTAATAGCCTTGGTGCCGTGGGCAGTGACTTCGCCGGAAGCCGGCTCCAGAGTGACGTACAAAGCGTTTCCCGCGTCCGCCTGAACGGCGTAGGCGCGGGCGTCATTTGCCTGGTTTTCGAACCAGATTACCACGCGGGCTTCAGTAGTGTCCCGAATGGTCACGGAATCATCCGAAGTGTGCAGGGAAAGCGCTGAAGCAGCGCCAGCGATGGCGAGCAGTACCAGTGCAATTCCTCCTGCGAGCAAAACAACATCATTTTTGTTCAAGGTTCAAACCACCTTAACGCCGCGACCCACCGCAGCACTTGTTACTATTTAGGAGTTACTACACTTATATACTTTTCGATTTGTTACTATCGGAGTGTAATTACATTTATATAGGAGTGGCGGTATATTCATAGCGTGCCTCAACGGCACAAGGAATGATTACGTGTCGGACGCGCGCACTAACGGCAATAACTTTAAAAATTCGGATTCTGTGAACTCTCCGAGCACCATGCCTCAAAATCCTGAAATTATTAACAGCTTGCGGAGGCTCGGGTTGAACCAGTACGAGGCGCGCGCATACCACGCCCTCTACGCAACCAACACGAGCACTGCAGGAGAACTGAGCGAAAAAGCGGAGCTTCCGCGTCCCCGCGTTTACGACGTTCTCAGCAGCCTGCAGGACAAGGGCTTTGTCGTGCTGCAACCAGGCAGGCCCGTTCGCTACGCTGCTTTGCCCATTACTGAAGCGGTTCAGACGCTGTGCAAACAGCGCAAGGAAACTGCTTCCCAGGAAATAGAGGCAATAGCGAGAATAGCGGGGGAACTCAACGCCAAGATAAAGAATGCGCGCGTGGCGGACAAGTTCAAGACCGACGAAAACGTTTGGACGCTTAAAGGCCGGGAAGCGATTTATTCCAAGCTGGGCTCGATGATTGCCTCGGCCCAAAAGCAGGTTATGCTCGTTTCCACTCCGCAAGGAATGGCCCGCAAGATCAAAGTGCACGGCGGAGAACTTGAGGCAGCCAAGTCAAGGGGGGTAGACGTCCGCGTCGTTTCCCATACCGCCGTCCCCGAAGCAGTCAAAATTGGGACTTTTCACAAGAGAGGCTTGCCAACCCGGCTAGTAGTGGCAGACGACCAGGCGCTGGTATTCCTTACTGAAGAAAAAGTCCACCCGGATGAAGAAGTGGGCTTGTGGATAAACAACCCGCACGTCGCCTCGACGTTCAAGCAACTGGTTCTAGAGAAAAAATAGGGGGCGCTAAAAAGAAGTTAAGAAAGTCAGCGGAAGCTTTACTCGCCGGCGGCTTCAGCAGTTTCTTCGGCGGCTTGCGTCTTCTGCACTTCCTGCCCAGCAGTTGGAACCGCTTGGTTTTCGGCCACGTCGAAGACTTCCTTTAACTCGGTTTTGTAGACTTCAACCCTGCGCAGGGGAACGAGTTTCTTCAGCGCGCCGTAAGCCTCGGTGCTTGCCTTTCCGTAAAGCACTCCCTGAATGAATTGGCCGAACGGCTCGCGCGCAATCTTGTTCTTCAGGAAGTCGACGACCTTGTTCCGCAGCGCGGTCTTCTGGGCCGAACTGCAGTTGTGGGCAGTGACAATAAGCACTTTCACGCGGAATTCGACTTCGTCCTTGGAAACAGCGTCGAAAACGATATACAGCGCGTCCCTGCGCGAGCGCACGAGTGTGTGCAAGTACTCGCGGGCAATGGAGTGGCCGATGAACTTGGTGTACGCGCTCTTTCCCTTTATTTCAGTAACGCGCAGGCGCACGGAAATATACATGTGGGCCAGGTCGCGCGTTATTTCCTTCAAGGGAATGTTGATAACGCGGTTCATCAAGTGCTCTTCGTCCAAGGCAGGTACTTCCGAGACTTTGGCTTCGTTGAAGACTTTCGGCGCCATTACGGCGTACCAGCTCTTCGACTTCCATGTGTCAACTACTTTTTTCGCCATTTAAAATCACTTCACTAACAGCGCCGCTTCCTCGGGCACGTACGTCCAGTTCTCGGGCAGTTTCTTGCCGCGGTAATAGCGCACTAGGCGGCGGATCTTGCTTTCAACTTGAGAGAGTTTCGTGCGGTTTTGCTGGTCGCGCGGGTTTTGCTTCAAGTGCTTCCTTACCTCTATTGCCTTGCGAATCAAGTCAATCAAGTCGCTCGGATACTTGCCGGCTATCTTCTTTTCCGCTAGAACATGGGAAATGCTTTTTCCAGTGACTGCCTTAACCGACGGAACGCCGTGCTGGTCGCGCAAAATAGTCCCAATCAACGCCTCGTTCTTTCCCTCCTTAACCAACTTTTCGATGAGGGCATAGACGTCTTCCTTGGATTGCTGCACCCAAGCCGGAGCCGTTTTAGAGGCAGGCTTGTGCGAAGCGCTGCGGCCTCTTTTGCGCGTGTGCATTCTCGCCATAAACATACACCTAAATGCTGAGTTGAACTTCCGGCGCCCCCGCCTCTTTGGGCTTGAAAGAAACTTGTTTTATTCTGCCGACGCGGCGGATTTCCTCCTCGACGTCGGCAAGTTCCTTCAAAACCGTTTCCGGCGCGGTTACGGACGCAGAAGAAAGCTCTTCATTCAAAGCAAGCGCGTTGGATGCCTTGAACTTGCGCACTGCAGAAATGACTTCATGCAACGCGGCAACAATGTTTTCCACTCCCTCATTTAAATACTCTTCTTCAGAGCGCGGCCAATCCGAGCAGTGAACGCTTTCCTTGGCGAACAACGCGGAGTAAAGCTCTTCAGTGACGTAAGGCGCGAACGGAGCAAGCAGCTTCAGCGAGCCTTCGAGAACCGTTTGCAGCGTCCACTGGGCCGCCTCCTTGTCCGCGGTTCCTTCTCCGTAAACGCGGTATTTCACGTCTTCCAAGTAATTGTCGCAGAAGTCATGCCAAACGAACGACTGAATTGCGGTAATCGCGGAGTAGAAATCGTACTTCCGCAGGTCTTCCGTAGTCTTCTTTACCAAGCGGTTGTACCTGCTGAGAATCCATTCGTCCGTCAAGCGAAGCTTGGCCGGCTTCCTGCCCTTGAATCCCTCGCACGCTTTTTCCACGAACTTCGACGCGTTCCAGAGCTTGTTCAGGAAACTCTGCGCGTACAAAACGTCTTTCCAGTAGAAAATATTGTCTTTTCCAGTCGAACCGCTTAACGCAGCCCACTGGCGCAGAGCGTCGACCGACGCTCTTGCAATAACGTCCTTGGCTTCCACGTAGTTTCCCAGGCTCTTGCTCATTTTCTTGCCGTCTTCGCCGCAAACCATTCCGTTGATCAGAACCTGTTTGAACGGCGGAATTCCGGTAAGCAGAGTACAGCGGTGAATTGTGTAAAACGCCCACGTGCGGATAATATCGGTTCCCTGAGGCCGCATTGTCGAAGGGTACAAGCGCTCGAACTTCTGTTGGTCGAACGGCCAGCCCGCAACAAACAACGGCGTAATCGAGGAGTCCACCCACCCGTCGCAAATGCTTTTTTCCCCTACGTAAGAACCGCCGCACCTGCACTTTTCTTTCGGCGGCTTGTCCTTCGCGGGGTCGACTGGAAGAGAATCCATTGAAGGCGTTGCAACGTCGCCGCATTTTTCGCAGTACCAGAACGGAATCGGAATGCCGAACACGCGTTGCCGTGAAATGCACCAGTCCCACTCGAGTCCGTCGACCCAGTCGACGAGGAGCTGGCGCATGTGCTCGGGATACCAATCCATCGAAGACGCAGCGTCTTTCACTTTGTCTTCGAAGCCCTTGAGTTTTATGAACCACTGCAGCGAGTTAAGCAATTCAATTGGCTTCTTGCAGCGGTCGTGCAGTTTTACCGTCTGCTGCAGCTTCTCCTGCTTTTCAACCAGTCCAGTCGCCTGCAGGTCTTCGACTATCTTCACTTTAACGGAGTGAATTGGCATGCCGTCGTAAGCGCCAGCGTTCTTGAGTCTTCCGCGCTCGTCCATTGCCTCGATTACGGAAAGCTTGTGGCGGTAAGTCCAGACTACGTCGGTCTTGTCTCCGAAAGTGCAGACCATTACGACGCCCGTCCCGAATTCCTTGTCGACGTCGGCGTCGGCAATGATTGGAACCTCCTTGTTGAACAAGGGAGTAACCGCCGTCTTGCCGACTAGTTTCTTGTAGCGCTCGTCCGCGGGGTGCACGAACACTGCAACGCAAGCGTGCAACAACTCCGGCCTCGTGGTTGCAATAAGGAGAACGCCATTTTGCGCTGCGCCGCACTTGAACTTCAAGTAGTTTAACGTTGTTTCGCGGGGAGTTTCCTCGGCTTCTGCCTTGGTTATCGCGCTTCCGCAAGTCGGGCACCATAGCACCGGGTGCTTGGCGTGGTAGACTTGCTTTGCTTCAAGCATTTTAATAAGCGAATACTGGACGGCTTTGTGGTAGTCGTTGTCAATGGTGTAGAATTCGTGGCGCCAGTCGATCGAGAACGCCATTTGCTTCATTTGCGTTTTTATGCTGCCGACCATGTCGTGCGTCCATTCCAGGCAGCGTTTCCTGAACTCGTCCCTCGACAAGTCCCGGCCGTATTTTTTTTCCACCTTGATCTCGGTCGGAAAACCGTGGCAGTCCCAACCCTGCGGAAACAATACGTTGTAGCCTAGCATGCGGTGAAAACGGGCGGCGAAGTCGATGTAACACCAGTTCAGCGTACTGCCGGTGTGAAACTCGCCGGTTGGAAAAGGAGGGGGCGTGTCTATAAAGTAAACTGGTTTCTTGCGGTCTTTGGCGTCGAACGCGTAGAGCTCGCATTTCTCCCAGTGCGCCTGCCACTTGGCTTCAATTGCGCGACAATCTAGTTTTCCAAGCATCCGCGTTCTCCCCGGAGGCTACTGGCCTTTCACGAACTTGGCAGTCCACTTTTGCCTGCGCGGGCTGCGGCCCATTTCCGCGTTGCGACTGCATTTCTTTGAACAAAAGTGCAGCGCGGTTCCGTCGCGCTTGAAAATAGTGAAGCCGGTTCCGACGAGGACTTCGTTCCCACAATGAGTGCATTTAGCCATGTAAAATCACTTTCTCTTGGTCTTCAACGGCCTTGCCTCGCGCTCGGTTTCCAAAAGCATTATCACGTCGCCTTTGCGAACCGGGCCCTTGACGTTGCGGCGAATGACTCGGCCCTGGTCCCTTCCGCCAAGCACTTTGCACATGACTTGGTTGACCTCGCCGAACACGCCGGTTTTGCCGACTATTTCCATTATCTCGGCGGGAACTGCATCGTACTGAGTGGGAGCAGCTGGCTTTGGCGCTTCCTTTGCTTCAGCCGCCGGCTTTTCGGCAGCCTTTTTTTCTTCAGCCATTTAACCCTACTCCTTCTTTTCTTCAGCTTTCTTTTCTTCCGCCTTCTTTTCCTTTGGCTTCTTGGCGGCCTTCTTCTCGGGCTTTTCCTTCGGCGCTTCCTTGGCTTCCTCCTTCTTTTCAGCAGCCTTTTCCGCACCAGCCGGTGCTCCCAGCTTGGAGAGAATGTCCTTCAAAGCAGCTTCAGCAGAACCCGCCTTGGTTACCGCAACCGCGGCAGTGCCGACGGTCAATCCCGCCGCTTTGCCGAGGCTCACTTTCTCCGGAACGTACGCAAACGGAATCTTCTTTTCCTCGCACAATCCCGGCAAGTGCATCACGATTTCCTCAGGGTCAACATCTTCCGCGATTGCAACCAGCTTGGCGTCGCCGCGCTCGATTGCCTTCGTCGTTTCGTTGGTTCCCTTGCGCACTACTCCCGAGTTTCGGGCGCCCTCAACTACTTCGAGGACTTTAGCCTGCACGTCAGCAGGAGTCTGGAACTTGACGTAAGACTTTGCCATACTAACCTTTCACCTCATGTCATAGGCTCACAAAAAGGAGCTAGCAATAACTTTGCCGCCCAACGTTTAAATACGTTTCAGCAGAACGGCAAGGTCACGGCGCCGCTGTCTTGTACTTGCGGTTGAACGACTCGAGCTTTGCTTCGTCTAAGTAAGAATCGCTTTTGCCTATTCCGCTGCTTATTACGTAGTCGCGAATCGCACGCGGGTCTATTCCTTTTTTGCGCATTCCCCGCAGAGTAGGCGCGCGGGGGTCGTCCCATCCCGTCAACTCTCCCTTGGCAATTGCCTCGCGGATTGCTGACTTGTGTTCCAAGCCGCCCCTTATTTTCAGTACGCCTGTTTCAATCGAGTGCGGCTGCGGCCACCCGAATGCCTGGAACACGTACGCTTGTTTTTCGGCGTTCAACTCGTGCTCCTTTCCCCGGATGACCAGGTTGATTTGCATTTCGTGGTCGTCAACTGCAGCCGCGAAGTTGTACAACGGCCACGCGCGGTACTTCGTTCCCGTAATAGGGTGGGCGGCGTCGATTATTCTGAACATTACCCAGTCGCGTATCGACGAGTTGGGGTGCTGCATGTCCGTCTTGATTCTTGCAACCGCTTTTTCTTCAGCGTAAGTTCCGTCAAGCATTTTCTTCCATTCAGCCATTGCTTGCGCGGGCGTTTTTTTGCGGCAAGCGCAGGCCCTGCCTTCAACGCGGTTTTTCTGCATTTCTTCCTTGGAGCAAGTGCAGACGTACGCCTTTCCTTCCTTCAGCAGCCGCTCGGCGTACCCGTAGTATAATTCCATGCGCTCGCTCTGCTTGATTACCTTGAAAATGTTGCAGCCGAGCCACTTCAGGTCTTCTTCAATCAGTTTATAGAACTCGAGAACCGGCTTTTTCGTGCGCGGGTCAGTGTCTTCGAACCGCAGCCAGAACTTTCCCCCATATTTTTTGGCGTACTCGTCGTTCAAAACAGCTTGTTTTGCGTGTCCCATGTGCGCGTAGCCGCTTGGGTTGGGGGCAATGCGCGTGTTGACTGCCTCGCCGGGTTTCACCCAGTCCAAGTCAGGCAATCCCTCCCTTTGCTTCTTTTCGGGAAACTCGTATTGCGCGACGTCTGTTTCTATTTGCTTGCGGGGCAGCTTGTTGACTTCGGCAACTATTTCCTTTGCCAAAGCCATTGTGGCTTTCATGTCCTTCTTTGCTTCCGGCGCTTCGGCCACTACTTTCGCTACTACCGAACCGGCTTGGGCCTTGCCGTAGTCGAAGGCATTCTTTAACGCGTGCTTGCGCACTGTTTGCTCGAGCATTGCGAAAACTAGTCTGCGCTCAATTATAAATTAGGGCTTGTTTCAAGCCCCCGCTGTTGAACGCGGCGAATGGCCTTGTCGAGCTTGTCGTAGGCCTTGGCGGCGTCTGCGTCGTGCACGACGAAACTCGCTATGTGGTAAGTCGAAAAACAGCCGAGAATGGTTATCCCGTGCGCAGCCAGTTGCTCGGTGAAAAAACTCATTAACCCGGGAACTTCCAGCGCACCCGGCTCGTAGAACACGGTCAGTACGGTGACTTCCTCCTGCCTCGAAAGAATTTCTTCCTTTTGCACCAACGCCAGCAGTGGTTCAAAGAACTTCGAGTTTCCTACGACGGTTATTTCATCACTGCGCAAAAGCAAATACATTTTCTCTCCTATTGCCCAGTTAACCGTCTTTTCCAAGTCCAGCAACGCGTTGTAAATCCCCGGCGCGGGCTTCAAATGCACTATGAAAAAACCTGCGCGGAGAATGAGCTTGCACTTGGACGCGTAGTCGAACATTTTCTTTTGTTCCTTCCACGCCATTTCCTTATAGGCGCGGCGAATGGCCATGATTATCGCGTCAATGGAAATCGGTTTGCCAACCATCCGCTCGACATCCGCATGAATAAAGCGAGCCAACGAAGACAAGTTGATCAAGTCATACTTGAACGGCAGGCCCAGAAACTGCATTTCTCCAATAACTTCTTCAACTGCATCCGAAACAGACATAGCCACGTCTAGCCCACCCTTAAACTATTAAATAGCGAAAAGCCAGCAAAGATTAACAACACAACAAATAAAAACCTTGGCATTACCAACAAACCAACTAAAAAAACAACAAACTATTTTCTTTTACAACTGATTTATGTTAAAATAACAACAACTACTTTTATTTTACAACTACTCCGTTCATAAACGAAAGCTTTTTATAGTTGTCTGACGAAAGCAGTTGGAACGAGGCAATCAAGGTAGACAATAGCGCTGTTTGGGCTGCTGAAGCCCGACGGTGGGTTGAAGGAGGTTGCGGCGAACCCCAAGGAGGTAATCCGAAAAAATTTGCCAAAACCTCTTTCTCCCTCAACCAAGCAAACCGTAAAGTGCCTCACCGAGGAGGTGGGCAGATGTATCCGAGCGGTTTTGAAAAACACGCTGAAGCAGAAAAAGGCTTTACCGCAGGCTCAGTAGTAAACACGCCGGTTCTCCTAGCCGCCCTAGGAACCTACGAGATAATCGGCGCGTCGAACGCAGGCGCGGCAATGGTTTTCTTCGGCTTGGCCGCGCTCGCTGCAATGTGGACCAAAACAAGCGCCAGCAAAATCACAAGCGTCCACGACGCCGACTACGGCTTCTAAAAGAAAACCAAGGAAGCGTAGTCGACCACGCGCCAGTCGCCACTAGCTGAACCAGAGTTGCTGAAACTCAACAGCCTCGACTTCTTTGCCCCAACTAATTTAGCGTACTCGATTGACGCCGCAATGGCCGCCGGCCCGCAGGCAGTAACCCGCTTTTCCCCAACCCTGCGCAGAAACTCTTTTGAATCAAGTTTCAGCGCGGCTTCGAGGGCGTAACGGTCTTTTTCCTCCGCCTGCTTCGCGGGCTCGTAGTGGGTCAAGTCGCTGCTGGCAACAACGAAAACGGGCTGCTTCGTCTTCTCCGCCGCAAACACAACTGCTTTCGCCAAGTCTTTCGCTACGCCCAAGTCCTGGCGCATCAACGCAACTGCGACAAACTCGAAGTCTTTGCCGAACAAGTGCTGCAAGAACGGAAGCTGCACTTCCGCAGAGTGCTCCTGCTCGTGCGCAGACTCGTCAGCGGAAGCGAACTCCGATTTCTCTAGAATAGCTGCCGCGACTTTTTGTGCACAAGCCGCTTCACCCAGCGGAGTCAGCCAGTCTTCAGTACTAACTGCAACCGAAGCGCCAACGCCGTAGTGGTTCGGGCAAGGAATCACGAAAACCGGCTTATTTACTTTCTTGCGCTCGCAAGTCTGCTTCAGCGCCTTGAAGGAATGCATCGCAGTAAAACCGGAGTAGACCCAGCCGGCGTGCGGAACAACGCACGACACAATATTTTCCTTGAAATCGAGTTTGCAGCGCCCGTCAAAGTCGGAAAGCATTCGCTCGCACTCCTTCTGGGTTCCGGGATAGAACGCGCCTGCAACCGCGGGGCTTCGCATGAACGGCTTAGCGAAAAGAAGTAGAAAAAGTTACTCCCCGGCTGAAATGCGGCGGATTACGCCATGAGTCGCGTCGACGTGAACCAAGTCGCCGTCCTTGAACGACTTCGTTGCAGTCCTCGTTCCGACAAGACACGGAATCCCCAGTTCACGGGAAACAATCGCAGCATGGCACGCGATACCCCCCATGTCAGTCACTATCGCCGAGGCTTTCTTCATTCCCGTGACGAGCGAGGGATCGGTTGCATGCGAAACCAGGACATTGCTTTCCTGCATTTTAGTCAAGTCACTGGGACTGTTGACTATGCAGACCGCGCCGCGACCCTGCCCGGGACTGGCGCAGATTCCCTTCAGCTCGCGCACCCCCTCTTCCACGACTTCGCGTTCCACCTGAAGAGAGTGCATGAACTCGGCTGCTTCATCGCCAACGTAAAGTCGTTCCCTTCCTTCCTCTACGTACAGCACGTGATGCGCGTGTCGGGCGTCCATTTCCGCAGCCGAAACCTTTTTTCCCTCGCGCAGCAAGGGCGGGACTTCCCACGGAAAGAGATAGTTCACGCGATGCGGGTCCAAGCCCAGCCTACGGCCGACTTCCTCGTGCAATGGAATGCTCTTGTAGAAAGCAAAGTAAAGCGCGTCCTTGCGGAAGCCCCTGCCGAAAACGATTTCAGCGCCGATGTCAAGCAAGCGCGCGTGCTTGTCGTCCACCCTGAACTCCTTCAGCAGCTGCTCTTGCTTTTCCTCCAGCGCCCTCGCGCGTCCGTAGAGTTCCGCGCGCAAGGCGCCCAAGTTTGGCCTGTCCTTCAATAGCATTGCAAGCGTTTCCGCGAAGTACTCGTTGGTCCACGCCGGGCCTTCGTACATGAAAGGCAGCCACTTGAACGCGTCGGCGTGAGTGCAAAACGCCCGATAAAGCCTTGGACCTGAGTTCTTGAACGACTCGAAAAAGCCTTCCTCAAAACGCTTTGAAGTAGTAAACAAGCGGAAGACCTCTTCGTCGGCCTGGACTTTAGCGGCCAGCGCAACCAAGTCTTCTTCCTCGCGCTGTGCATTGCTCTGTTTGCGGGGAGTAGTAAGAATAGCGAAAGCGCTACCTGCGCCTCCCTCCGGCTTACGCTTGTTTAGGTAAGCAACTAAGTAAGAAACCAATGGCGGCTCCGGAGCAAAATCAAGTGCGAGCCAAGAAGAACCGCATTCCTGGCAGTCTTTCCTAATCCCCGCCGATTCCTCAGTCCACTCGGCCAGCTCGGCGTTGGAGAAAGACGAAAAATCTTTCGGAAAAGAATCGAAGTAAGCAAACGCCGCCGAAGCCGTGCTGGCAATCCTGCGGTTTACCGCCTCCGCCCACTCGGGCTCATCGATAGTCTTCCTGAAAGCCGCGTTGGCCGCGCGCGCCAGCGCCTGGTTTTCAAGAAGCAAGTCGACCTTGCCCCCTTGATTATGGAGAATACACTTGCTGAAAGAAGGAATACCTGCGAACTGCTTTGACGAAAACCGCCTTATCCCCGCTTCAATGAGCAAAGGCCTCGCTCGGCCAGGCGGCTTTGCCGGAAACTCTTCGACAACCCGCCACTCTTCCTTTCCCGCCAAGCCATGCTTCCGCGCCTTTTCCTCGAGCTCTCGCGCGGCCGCCTTAACCTGCCCGTCAGAGGGAGCATTGGAGCCGAAGTACTTGCGCAGCTTCTTCCAACCCCCTCCGGGAAGGCGGTAGCTTGCAGTAACGAAGTAGTAGTCGCTTCCAGAGCGCACGGCTTTTTCAACGAACGCCACGCCTAATTGTGTCCACTTTCAAAAATAAATACTCGTTGTGTCCACAATTCAGAGTAGTTTCTTTTCCTGCAGGATTTTCTTGAGCTCGTCGTTGGCGTCCACGTATTCGTAAGTTACGCGATAGGCGGGCTTGTCGATTTTGATGTGCTTTGCCAGGTCAATGGGCGTTCCGATGATTATTGCGTCAACGTCTTTCGCCGCGTTAATGGTTTGCTCGAGGTCGTCCATCTGCTGCTTGCCGTAACCCATTGCAGGCAGAATCGTAGTCAAATGAGAGTATTTTTCGTAAGTCGCTTTTATCGAGCCAACTGCAAACGGCTTGGCGTCTACGACTACGGCGCCGGCTTTTTTGGCGGCAATCATTCCCGCGCCGTACTTCATGTCGCCATGAGTCAGAGTCGGACCGTCTTCGACGACGATGACTTTCTTTCCCTTCAACTCCGCTTCGCGTTCGACGGTTACGCGGCTGTCTGCTTTAATGATTTTTGCCCCTGGATTGGCTTTGCGCACGTTTTCTTCAACTAACGCAACGTCCTTGGGCCTCGCGCTGTCCACTTTGTTGATGATTATAACGTCGGCCATGCGCACGTTCACTTCGCCCGGATAGTAAGCAAGTTCGTGGCCGGGCCTGTGCGGATCGGCAATCGTAATCAAAAGGTCCGTCTTGTAGAAAGAGCAGTCGTTGTTTCCGCCGTCCCAAAGCACTACGTCGGCTTCTTTCTCGGCTTCGCGCAAGATTGCGCCATAATCGACTCCCGCGTATACGACGAGGCCGCGTTCGATGTACGGTTCGTACTCCTCCATTTCCTCGATCGTGCACTCGTGCTTCTCTAAGTCGTCGTAAGACGCAAAGCGTTGAACTGCTTGCTTTGCCAAGTCGCCGTAAGGCATCGGATGACGAATTGAAACGCATTTCCTGCCAGCTTCGTTCAACAATTTAGAGATATAGCGGCTAGTCTGGCTTTTTCCAGAGCCAGTCCGCACCGCGCAAACGGCGATTACTGGCTTTCGGCTCTTTATCTGCGTAACCTTCGGCCCAAGCAGCCAAAAGTCCGCTCCGGCCGCGTTGACGCGCGCCGAAATGTTTCCAACCCTGCTGTAAGGCAAGTCGCTGTAAGACAAGACTCCGACGTCAACGTTTTGTTCAGCAATTATTTTCACGAGATTCTTTTCTTCCTCAATAGGAATACCGTTTGGATAAAGCCCGCCTGCCAAAACAGGAGGATATTTTCTTCCGGCAATGCCGGGAATTTGTTCCGCAGTGAAGCAAACGACTTCATAAGAAGAATTGCCGCGGAAGAAAGTGTTGAAGTTATGGAAATCCCGCCCAGCGGCTCCGATTATGACTACGCGTCGCTTTTCAGCCATACAACCAGCCTCCCTTGGTTTCACTGCACGTTAAACTGCAGCAAAGCCCTCTTGGTTGAAAGTATTCGGAAAGAAGGCGATTTAAAGGTAGTGATAAAAGACTCTTGCGTGGCCGAAAAGAAAAGACTTTTGATAGTGGAAGACAACGAAGACGACCAACTGCTTTTCGCACGCGGGCTTCGCCACGACTTTCCGGAAGCGGAAACAATTACTGCCGCAACGCTGGAAGAAGCAAAGCGCGCGATAGAGGACAAGACACGCCCGTTACACGGAATAATAAGCGACAACCGCTTCCCTGAAAACGAACGCGGGCCACTGCGCGAACTGGCGGCGGAAGTAGTCAAGCACGCCGCCGTGCACCGCCCGGGAATCCCCGTCTTCGTTCACTCCGACGCCCTAACCGACAAACAGAAAAACGAATTACTCAAACTCGGCGCCTCAAGCGTACGCGAAAAAAACTTGTTTTTCAAGGAAACCGTTCCGCGGCTCAGGAAGAGACTTCTCGGCGAGTGAAAAGCTCACGCCTCGAAATCGCTTTGCTCAACAGCGTATTCTTCGTCGGCAACTATCTTTCCCTGGTGCTTCTGCACTTCGCGGGCAAGCAGCCACATCAGCAACGCAATCGCCTTGCGTCCCTTGTTGTTAGTCGGAATGCAGACGTCGATCTTGCGGAGGTTGTTGTTCGTGTCGCACAAGGCGACGACTGGAACGTTTATTTCGAAAGCTTCGTTAACCGCCTGCTTGTCTACCGCGGGGTCGATTACGAAAACCATTTTCGGCTCTACGAAGTCCTCGCGGGCCGGGTTCGTGAAACGACCCGGAGTAAACCTGCCGACCAGCGACTTGCAGCCAGTAAGTTCACAGAACCGGGTTACTGCTTTCTTGGCGTTGTCTTTTGCTCCAACGACGTAAATGCGGTCGGAATCGAGTGAAGAAAGGAATTTCGCCGCAGCGCGCAGGCGCTCGTCCATTTTCTTGAGGTCCAAAACATGCAAACCGTCTTCGCGGGCCTTGAAAATGAATTGCCGCATGCTGCCGTTCTTCGTCTTCGTGCCAATGTGCACCCCGGCTTCGAGATATTTTTCCTGCGGAACTAAAAAATTCACTGCCTAAACACCTTTGTTTTCCTGCGCCAGTCGAAATCGAAAGACGCCGTTTAGTCTGCGGTCAAAACCAATAGAGTAGCACGCAGCCGCTACAAATAGTGCAGAGCCGCGTATTAAAACTTGTCTAACGCGACCAGAACCAGTCTTTTTCAACTTCGTACTTAACTCGCTCGAGTTCCTTCTTGAAAACAGGGTGAGTCACGCCGTTCAAGAGGGCTTCAAGCGCTTTCTGGCGCGGCCCGCCTTTGGGAAAGTGCGTGAGCCAACCCCGGATGGCGGTCTGGGGCGGTTCCTTGCGCAGCGAGTCCAAGTCACAGACTATGGGCTGCGGGCCCTTTGAAGTGGAAACGAATCCGATTGAATCAGGCGATGGGTCGTAGCCCGCGTTCATCACCTTCGTCAACGTTTCGACTAAGGCGGCGCGTGCCCCCTCGGGAAGTGAAGACATCCACGCGTCGCTTATTTTCGTCAACCGCGCTTTTTGAAACAACTCCGAAACTAGAACGGGCTGGCCCTCGTGTTCTACAAACGCCATTTTAGGCATGCGTACTCCCGCGCGCTTCAAGTCCTCTATAATCCGCGGATAGTGCCAGACTTCAAGCAGACGGCGCAGGTAAGGCGGCTTGAACTGCTTTACGGCTACTGCAAACGGTTTTTTACCGCGGAACTTGATGCGCCCAGCGAAAACTTTTCCAACCGCGCCTTCGCCGAGCTTGCGCTCCGAAACCCGGAGCCACTCCACTTCTGACGGGCTGAACCATTCTCTTCTCTCCATAAGAAGAATAGTTAAAACAAAGGCATTTTATTCCTGCTCTTGCCAAAGCACCTTCAGAACCCGCCCGTGATTGAAAATGGAAGAAGAAAAAAACGAGTTAAACCAAGAAACTCCCGCTCAAAACCAAGAAGAACGACTGGAAACAGCTGGACGCGAGGAAGTACAGGAACTTCAAACCAAGCTCGCGACAACCAAGCACGACCCCCTGCGCGTCATCGAAGCCGCCTTGTTTCTGTCAAACAAGCCACTTACTCTAGCAGACCTGGCGATGACGGCTAATAACATCAGAGTAAACGAAGCCAAGCGCCTCGTCGAACAACTTAAGAAAGAATACGACGAGCACCAGAGCGCAGTCGAAATCGCGTTCGCGCCCAACGGCGAAATCGCTTTGCAAGTGCGTTCCCAGTTCCTCGCGCCGGTCGCAAGGCTGTCTAAGCAAGTCGAAATGACAAGAAAGTCGTCGAAAATGCTGGGATTGATTGCAAAGAGGGGACAAATGCTGCAAAGCGAGTTGAAAAAATACTTCCGCGGAGAAATTTACGCGTACGTCCACGAACTAAAGGAACTCGACTACATCACCGCCGAAAAACATGGCAACACGAGGTTGCTAAAGCCGACGAAAAAGTTTCACGACACCTTCCAAATAAGCGCCACAACGTGAAAAACATGACCCTCGGCGAAATACTGAAAAAACCAGTTGAAAAACGGACTGCCTTCGAACAAGAGTTTGCCGAAGCCCACAGCGCCGCCTCAGAAGCCATGAACTGGTTCAGAGAAAACGGCAAAAAGACGCTCATGGGCGAATGGCACAAGTCCAGGGAAATAAAGTACCCTACTGAAGAAGAGTGGAAAAAAGAAAAAGAGGCACACGCCAAAGGCACGCGCGCCGTCGTCGCCGCCTTGAAGTACTTCCTGCATAAAGACGGCGAACTCAAAAACTCAGCCATTGGAGAAATTAACTGGCTTGCATCTCTCTATCATCCCGACGTGCAGGCCAAACTGCCTCAAATCATCAACGTGCACTGGAAGCACGCAAGCGAACAAGTGGGCCACGCGCGGCCAATACCGGAAGTAACCAGAAAAATCTTGAGCAGCCTCGCCGCGCAAAAACTGGCAGTAGACCTCGAAGCACTAAACTTAACGCGCGGAGAAAAACTCACTTTCTCGCGAAGCTAGCGGCAACTACCCTTCTTATCTCGGCCGCCTTGTCTTTCCCTATTCCCGCCACTTCGGCGAGTTCGTCTTCGTGCGCCTCGAAAACGCCTTCGACGCTTCCGAAGTGTTCCAACAACTTCTTTGCAGTCGACGGGCCTATTCCGGGCAGGCTTTCGACAATAAACCGCTGCTGGTCCCCAACCGAAAACGCTTTCTTCTCTAGCCGCAGCCTGCGCTCTTTTGGAGACGATAATTGCTCGCGCCCGGCCAAGTGAAACAAAAAATTGCCTAAAGCAACCTCGTCTTCAAAAAATAATACCGGAATTCCATAGTCTACTGTCAGCGCGATCAACGCTCCTTCAAGCGCTTTTTCGTTCAAGCGACAAAACCCTTTGCCAACGACAGCAATAAGGGGCCGCTCGAAATTCTGTTTCAATTCCTCGGCTTGGCGAAACAACCGTCCGTCGACAACGCTGGACTCCAGGTCTCCGCATTCCTTGCGCTCGACTCCGACGCGCTGCGAAACAATGAAGTCAGCGACGCCAAGGCGCTGGACTTTCAGCTCCGCTCCCAAGTGCTTCAAGCGCGCAACGCACTCGTTGGACTGCTCTCGGTCGTCGACGAAAACAATTGGCTTGCCGCCTTCCGGAGAGAAAATGAGTTCCTGCATGAAACGAAGTTAGTGCGCGAAAAGTTAAAAGAAGCGATTGATAGTCTGCTGCACTGGCTCGGGTTTTTCGCCGGCCATTTCGCCCTTCATTTTCTTCAAGAGTTTCTTCATCTTCGTTTCCTTGCGCTTTGAAACCCAGTGGTACGCCTCGTCCTTCGTCCCCCTTGCGACTATCGCCGTTACTTTTCCGGCCTTTATTCTGCCCGCCCGGCCCCTGCGTTGAATCAACCTGACTTCGGAGGGAACTGCTTCGAAGAAAACAACTTCGTCAACCGAAACAACGTCCAACCCTTCTTCGCCGACTGAAGTCGCGACGAGCACGTTGAAGGCCTTGGCACGGAATTCGTCGAGCAGGCCGAT
Organism: Microcaldota archaeon; assembly: GCA_013425325.1. Lineage (GTDB taxonomy): Archaea > Micrarchaeota > Micrarchaeia > Norongarragalinales > UBA8480 > UBA8480. The sequence continues at coordinate 17,364 of JACCLL010000045.1, forward strand.
CTGCTGTTTTTGCGCCATTCCGTCTTCCCCCGCTTTTCCGACTAACAGCCTCGCATTAACGCCTTGCAAGGCGTTGAGTTCGCCCAAGATTTTTTTGGCCGAATCCCGAAAGTGCACGAAGACAATCAACGTCTTTCCTTGCACCGCGGCGTCTCCAACGAGTTTCTTCAGCGTAGCCAGTTTCGGGTGTTCGACTCCCTTGCTCAACAGCGAGTTGCACTTTGCCTTCAACTCGGCAATCCTTGCGTCGGCAGAAAGACGAAGCACTGCTTTGGACGGCGTCTTGCGTTTATCGAATCCGTCGAGGAAAGAAAACAACGCGCTTACGCCCTGTCCTTCAAGCAAATCCAAGGCATGGACCAAGTTCATGGCACGCGCCAGCTCGCTTAACGCGCGATAGCTGGCGGGAATGTGGCGCCTCAGCTGTTCCTGCAGTAAAAGAAGCTGGCGCTTGTTCGGCTCGCGCATGTTCAACTCGTATCCGTAGTTCTTGATTGAAGCAATGCTCTCGTTGATGAGCGAGCGCAGGGTTTTGCTCACCTCCAACATTTCGGGCGGCAAGTCCACGAAAACAGTTTCAAACCCCACGTCCTGCACGAATCCCGCAACGTCTTCGTCCGACTCGTCCTTTAGCTCGACCCACTTGACTCCGAGCAACTCGCGCATTTCCTCCACTTTCTTTCGTTCAGCGGAAGGGGAGGCAGTTAATCCAAGCAAAAGAATCCCTTCATTCTTCCTCGCTTCATCCGCGATGGAAACATACGCGTAGTCGCCAGTCATTCGGTGAACTTCGTCGAATGCAATGAAAGAATAACGCGATAGTTCCAAGCCGTGTTTCTTCAAGTCGTTGCTGACGCACTGAGGCGTTGCACAGACTACCTGCGCCCTTTCGTAAACGCCTTTGCGTTCCTCGGCCGGCATTTCGCCCGTAAGCAACGCAACTTCGCCGACAAGTTCTAGCGCGGACTGGATTCTTTTGGCCTGCTGGGCGGCCAACGGCTTTGTCGGAGCCAAGAACATTAACTTGGCGGAATTGTTTTTCTTCAGCAACCCCGCCATTACAAGCAACGCGACGAACGTCTTGCCCAACGCAGTCGGCATCACCACTAACGCGTTTCCTTTCTCGAGAATGTTTTTTGCCGCAGAGAGTTGGTATGGCCTGGGCTCGAGAACGCCTTTCTTCAACGGCAGCCCAGCGAAAAAGCCGTCTGCTTCCCCCGATTCGCCCAATTCAACCAACCTTACTTCCACTAATGCATTGGAAGCGGCACAAGGTTTTTATAAAACCACCGTGTTTGACTCCCTGCGCTACAACCAATTTTGCGCAAGCAAGTATTTTAGCGAGGTGGGCAAGCAACATGACTGACATTCCACTGGCACCAGTAGAAAGACTAATTAGAAAAGCAGGCGCAGAACGCGTCAGCACCGACGCCGCGGAAGCGCTAGCCGACGTCTTGGAAGAAGTTGCCACCGACATCTCGCAAAAAGCAGTGCAGCTCGCCAAACACGCCGGACGCAAAACCGTCACCGCCCAAGACATCAAACTCGCCGCCCGTTAGTTTGGCAACTAATTTATACCGCCGCAGTTTGCTTTTGTTAAAGGTGAACTGCTTCATGGGTTACGCGAGCTTGGATTACGTCGACTTAAAGTACCGCCCGACGGAAGAAGACCTGGTCTGCGAATACTACTTGGAACCAGGTGAAGGAAGGACCTTGGCCAACGCCGCCGAAGCGCTTGCCGCCGAATCGTCGATCGGCACCTGGACCCACATTGCGACCCTCAAACCCGGAACAGCGCGAAAGCTAAAGCCGCACATTTACGAAATCAACGCGCGAGCCAAAACTGTAAAAATCGCTTACAACGCCGACTTGTTCGAAGCGGGCAGCATCCCCCAAATCTGGAGCGCAATAGCAGGAAACGTGTTCGGAATGAAGGCCGCCGACAACCTGCGGCTGCTGGACGTAGAACTGCCGTCCTCAATCCTCCGCGCCTACAAAGGCCCCGCCCTCGGAATTCCGGGAATAAGAAAAATGCTGAACGTCTCAAAACGCCCGCTAATAGGAACAATAGTAAAACCCAAAGTAGGCCTGTCGGCAAAGGAACACGCCCAAGTCGCGTACGAAGCGTGGGCCGGCGGACTCGACCTAGTGAAAGACGACGAAAACCTCACGAGCATGAAGTACAACAAATTCGAAGACCGCCTCGCCGCAACACTGGAAGCAAAAGACCTCGCCGAACAAGAAACGGGAGAAAAGAAAATTTACGTCTGCAACGTAACCGCCGAAACAATGGAAATGCTGCGACGCGCGCAACTGATTAAAGACCAAGGCGGCAACTGCGCAATGATAGACATAATCACCGCAGGCTGGGCCGCAGTACAATCACTGCGCGAAGCAAACACCGGCCTAATCCTCCACGGACACCGCGCAATGCACGCCGCCATCACCCGCAACCGCAGGCACGGAATATCCATGCTCGTCTTCGCCAAATTCGCGCGACTCGCCGGCATAGACGAACTCCACATCGGAGCCATTTACGGCAAGATGGAAGGCACAAAAAAAGAAGTCCTCACAATGGAACACGAAATAGAAGACCGCATCATCAAACCAGACGAACGAACGCACGTACTAGCAGAAAAATGGCTGCACATCAAACCAACCTTCGCCATCGCCTCAGGCGGACTACACCCCGGCGTCCTAGACAAACTAGTGCACGCAATGGGCAACGACTGCATCTGCCAGGCAGGCGGCGGAGTGCACGGCCACGAAAAAGGAACCCGCGTAGGAGCCACCGCAATGCGGCAAGCACTCGAAGCCACGATGAAAAACATTCCCTTAACAAAATACGCGCAAACCCACCCAGAACTCAACCAAGCACTACGCCAGTGGGGAACAAAACCAACGGGAGGAGAGTAGCTAGCAGTAGAGTTCGTATAATTTTACGTGCTTTTCTTGGTAGAGTAAGCGCGCATTAGTGTTCAGAAAAGATTGGTTTATCGCGAAAACATCGCCCTCAATTCCCCCGGTGTAAAGGTAGGTTATTCCATATTTTCTAATAAGGCTACAATTACCCCGCAGCATCGCGTCTCGCTCCGCTAGGGCTTGCGAATAATTGAAACCGTGCGTTTCAATCCAAAATTTTTCGCCGAGAAAAACTTTGCGGCCCGCCAAGCCATACGCACAAGTGTACGCATTATTTGTTAGAAGAGTCGCATTTGCGGGAACTTCGTTAGAAATGAATTCACAGCCGCGCAAATCATATTCGTCAAAGAAAGGTATTTGCGCTTGGGAAAAATAGGAGTATACTACTACAACCCCTCCTAACGTTGTGAGAAGCAGCACGGGAATAACTGCAAACCAGAGCATGTTTCGCAGTTTAACCAGTTTAGCATAAAACGCGGCAGCAAAAATTACTGACAATAAAAGCAACGGCATTATGAATTTGATGCCGTCCCAACGAAAATTGAATAAGGAAAACACGTTGATTAATACGAACGCAGGCAGCGCTGAAGCAAACACCATCCTTTCCGAATCAGAACCTCGCCAAAATAAGTAAGCTAGCGCAGGAATCAGCAGAAACCCTACGTTTTGAAGCCAGAAAACAATTATTCCAAATAAAGATTTATCAACAGAAAGAAAACCAAAAGCTAAATTGAAAACAACAGCTGGCGTAGTGGCGGCGGTTTTAGCAAAAAAGAATATCACAAAGGGTAAGGAAAACGCAGCCAGCGGCACGGCTAAAAACAAAAACGATTTGGTTGTTTTTCTAGCAAAAACAAGCCAAGTCGAGAGGAGAATAAGCACGGAGGTTATTGCGACAAAGGGATGCCAACCGAAACTTAAGCCCACTAAAACTCCGAAAAAAGAATAAAAATATTTTTTAACGAACGCTTCTTCGAGCACTAATAAAAATAAAACCAGCAACAATGAAACTGAAAAGACAAAATTTCTCTGAAGAATAAAGGTTTCAACGAAAAGATTATCAAACGCGAAGCCGCGGTCGAAATAGTTGGCGGGATTTATTTTGAAATTTTCAGCACTAACTTCATTCCAGTACGAAAAATAGAATAACGAACCACTCAAAATTAATAGAAAAATAGTAAATATCGCCGCTTCAGTTCCGCCTAGTTTCTTTCCAATGGCAAAAACGAGCAAAAATACCGTTGCCGCCCCAATGGAAAGCACCAAATAAGTAGCGTAGAGCGCATCTAGTCCGAGCGATACGAGGGAAGCAATAAACAAATCCGTAAAATAGTAGTAACGTAACGGCTCACTAGAAAAAACAGGATACTGCGGCGGAAAATTTCCCCCATTTGCAATAGAAGTTACTATACTATTATGAAAAGCAAAATCAACGGGGATTCCATAAACATTGCCCCCTTCACCGTAGTGAAAAAATGAAAAATATGCCAAACAGGACAATACAGAAAATAGGACGAAACCAACTACGAAAAAAATAGGGACCTCAACCGGCCTCTTTAGTCCGAACGACACAACTGCAAAAATTAAAACCGCCAACAGAATAGAAATCCAAGAGAACCCGACAACAACAGAAATAACAAAAAGGAGGGCAGTGAAAATGATAGCACCAACCGGCAACGCCACAAGCCAAGGCGTCTTGGAAAACCGCGCGGACGCGAATAAACCAAACAAATAAATTATGCCCAAAAGTAGAACTGATAGAAGAACCGAACTGAGGATAGAGATGTCTGCGAATTCAAACAAAATAACTTACCTAAATCGTTTGTTAAACTCACCAACTAACAGAAATTTGGTTAATAAAGTTCTTCTAACAACTCTTTTTGTTCTCTACCTATTTTCAGCAACAGTACACGCGAAACAACCCTTCCTTTTTTCGCCTCAATTATCGGAAAGTTCGCTGAGTTGGGCCGGAACACAATCGATGGATAGCGCAAATACAAACTTTTGGAGCGCAACATGCAGCGGAACAGCTTGCAATGCGCTGAGCGGCGCGTCAAGCGGAAACGCAGGAGAAATAATTTCATGGAGCTGCACTAATTGGAACGGTGTTAGCTGCCTTCACTGGAGCGGCAGTCAAAGCGCATCTCTTGCAACAATCAACACGTGGACGTGCTCGAGTTGGTTTGGAGACTACTGTGCTAGCTGGAGCGGAAGTGGTCAAGGAGATGGAAATGCTGGCGAAGTTATGAGTTGGAGTTGTATCTCATGGAAGAACCAAAGCTGCGTACAGTGGAGTGGCACAAAGACCGCCAGTATGGGAAACTCCGCGACATGGGTTTGCGACGGATGGAATGGAAAAGCGTGCTCCCATTTCAGCGGCGTACAAACTGTCAGCATGGGCGAAGTGTACAGCTGGGGGGCAAGCGGGTTAGTTTCGCTATTTAGTTTTAATATAACAATCGTCGCTCAACAACAGAGCGGAACTACTAGCAGCACTGTTTCTTGGTTGTCTTCGGTTTCGGTTGCTGGTTCTGGCGTTTGTTCGTATTCGATTCCGCACGGCGACTTTGTGGGCGGATCCGTTGAAGTGCGCGACAAACTCAATGCAGCTATTGGTTTTTCGCCGAACGGTTCGTTGATCGAATGGAATTGCAGCGATTCGAGTTCGCCGTATAACGTTTCGTGGAGAACGCCGGCGGCGACTGCAAGCGTTGTTTGGAGTCAGGATTCTGGGTTTGAAAGCAATTTGACTCAACAGCACCTGACCGGAACAATTACGGTAACCAATCCAAGTGCCGAGAACTACGCGGGCTTGACTTACTCGGTTTCGGCTCCAAGCGGCTTTACCCCGTCCGCTTCGAGTCTTTCATTCGACGTTTCGGCCGGCTCGAGTGCTTCAGCGAACGTAACCGCGAGCGGAAGCGGCTTGAGCGCGTCGTGGGGAAGCGGCTTCGTTCAGTCTTCGGCGAATCCGACTTACGCGGGCGGGTTGGCTTGGACTGAAAAAAGCTTGGTGGTAAACAACTCGGCTGGAACTGCTTTTTCGAATATAATCGTTAACGCTTCAAGCGAGTTGCGGAGTGGCTGGAACTGCAGCGCTTCATCAAGCATTTCCGTTCCGGCAATCGGTTATTCTAATGCCGGTTTCGTGCAGTGCTCGAAAGGCGGAGTTATTACGTTGGCCGAAGGCGGCTGGCGCACGAACACGTCGTTATCAAACAACCTGGTTTTACAGCATTTGTGGGAAACCGCAAGCGGAACAAACGCAGATACTGTTGCGTACGCTAATGTACGCGCGTCCGTGTCTTCTCCCTCGGGAAACTTGGCGGCTAAAAGCAATGAAGCCGTTTCTTGGACGGACATCTCAGTTGCGGCGGGAGGAAGCTGGAGCAAGACGGCAACAGTCGACTCGGATTGGTTGAACGAAAGTTCTTCGAGTTCGCGTATTGGTTCGATTGAAAAAACAACGCTGGTCGTCGGCAACACGACGTCGGCGTTGTTCGACGCAGTAAAGAGCTCGGTTTCGTTCGACGACTCCTTCGTTTCAACGGCATTGTTTCTGCGCGTTCAATACGCGTCTGGGCAGGACGTGACTCCGTCATCCAATTGCCCGAGCCAAAGCAGTTTCACGGTTTCGGGAGACGTTTGGACTGCGTGCAAGCTCGATTCTGACGGGGACGGAAAGACTGACGGCTTTGAATTCATTTTCCCGCACTTCAGCACGTGGACTGTTGAAGGAGGCGGGAGCCAAGGCAGCTCCCCGGAAAACGAACCAACTCGGGGGAGAAGCAATTCAAGCGCGTCTCCAACTCCGACGCCCAACCCTTCTGCGACTTCAAGTCCCCCGGGAAATGAAAGTGGTTCGCTCGATGGAATCGACATCCGAGTTCCGAGTGAAATTGCGCCAGGTTACCAAACGGTTTACGTCTTCGACGCGGGCTCGCCTGCTTCCGGCGACGTTGAAATAATCGGTCCTGATGGAAAAAGCGTTTGGAGAACTTTGGCGAGCGACGGCGCGTTCGGCTTCTTCTTCGACAAGGAAGGCGAGTGGACTATCAAGTATGGAAACCACTCGAAGAAAATCAACGTCGCGCGCGAACGCGAGCCGCTGCCCTCGGTCGCGCAACTTGGTTCAAGCAACGATTCTCCGGTTGGAGGCGCAACGGGTCTTGCAGCGGCAGGCGGCGACCCCCTTTGGATGGCGCTCATCTTGCTGCTGGTTCTAGCAGCGGTTTTGTCGTGGTATTTCCTGGTGTACGCCACGCTGCATGTTGAAAAGAAGTTTTCCGGAGAAACCGTTACGTTGAAAGTAGTAAACCGCAACGCGGAACTGCGGGAACTGGAGTTGACCGACGTTGCTCCGGAAGAGTACGGGGCAAGAGAATTTTCGGAACCGCCCGAACTTGGGGAAACCGTGCTCGGCACTTCGTTGAAGTGGAAGCGCGAAAACCTTCCGAAGGGAGGGGAATGGATCGTTTCCTACAAGTTGCCGGGAGCAAAAGGAAAACTCAAGCACGCGTCAGTAGTCGGAAGAACCGCGAAAGGAAAGGAAGCCAAGGCGGCTAGCGACGAGGTTTCACTTTAAGCCACTCGACGCTTAGCTTCGCGAGTTCTTCGAGCGTCAGGTCGCGGACCCGCAAGTCTTTGAGAGAAAGTTTTTCGGCGAGTTCTTTCGCGTCTTTTTTCTCGACTGCCAATTGGCGTGCGGAGTGCGTTATTGCGTTGCGGACCGTCTGGTTCTTGTGCTGAAACAAGATAGAAACGAGTTGTTCGTCCAACTTCCTGCGTCCGGCCGGCTTTTTATCCAGCAAAACTATTGCCGAATTTACGCGTGGCTGGGGAGAAAAACACGAGGCGGGAACTTCGGCAATTAATTCAATTCGCGCGTTGTTCTGAGCCAGGATCGACAGCCGCGAATAGTCTTTCGAGCCGGGGCAAGCGGCCATTCTTTCCGCAAATTCTTTCTGAAGGAGCAGAACCGCGGTTGGCGCGTCGCTTTCCAGAATCTTGAGCAACAGCGGCGTCGAAAGGTTGTACGGAAGGTTGCCGAAAATGGCGTCGTAGCCGTTGAAGTCTACGTTCAGGGCGTCGGCGTGGATTATTGCCACGTTGCCGAAAGAAGAAATGCACGCCCTTAGTTCGGGAACTAGTTTGGCGTCGACTTCGATTGCCGTTACTTTCTTGGCGCGCGCCGCAAGAAACGCAGTCAACTGCCCAGTTCCCGCGCCTATTTCTAGAACGCTTTTGTTCTCCAAGTCAATTGTTTCCGTTATTTGCTCGGCAACTGCTCCTTCAACGAGAAAACACTGACCCAGTTTTTTTGACGCCCTCACTTTCAATCACTTTCTAGTATTACCAGCAGAACACACGAGAAGCCTATTAATTCGAATAAGATGGTGGCCGCGTTGAATTCCAAGCCGAGGTCGTACGGAGGAAAAACGTAGGACAGCAACGGAAAAAACAACGGCAGGGGCCCGTTTACGTCGAGCAGCAAGTGGCTCCAGCTTCCGAGAAGGGCAGCCGCCGCTATCGGAAGCCGGGTTTGCTTTGGTAAAACCATCAAAAGAATCGCTGCAACAACCAAGCCGAAGAAAATGGTGTGGGCGATGAAGCGGCTGGACGGCGCAAGGCCGAGCAAGAAGAGCGGCTTGTCGACCAAGTCGGGCAGCAGCGCGAAGAAAGCGGTTGCAACCAAGGGAAAGTGGAAGGACTTGAAGTGCTTGGCGAAAAAAGAG
>JACCLL010000088.1 GCA_013425325.1 Microcaldota archaeon
AGCAGTCAATCCGGCTTGAGCCAATTCGCTTTCGCTGCTGCCGACCAGTTGGTCGAGCTGCTTGAGCGTCTGTGACGCGGCGGCTGAAGTAGTGTAGTACTGGTTTAACTGAAAAATTCCTATTGCAATCGCCAGAATGCCCAGGCCGGCAATGCATGAAGCCAAAAGCTTTTTCCTCAAACTAATCCCACCTCTCTGCAACGCTTTACCCCGCAGTCGTTAAAAAGGGTTTTGAAAAAAGAAGGCGGTCGGCTAACTAGTGAAGTATAAGAATAGGGTGTGATTCATACTGCGAAAGGTGGATCGAATGAACAAATTAGCTTGTCTTTTCACAGTCTTGTTTGCCGCCGCTGTTCTAATAGCCGGCTGCGTGCAGCAGACTTCTCAGCCGTCTGCGTCGCCTTCGCCGACGGTTTCGGTCGCGGCAGCGACTCCGTCATCGACTCCTTCCGTTACCGCTACTCCCGTGCCTTCAGTTGCCGCGGCGCGGTTTCTGAAGGGAGTGAGCCTTTCTCCAAAGAGTTTTCAGCAAGCGGACTTCACTGAATTCTTCCAACGCGCGAAAGAAGCCGGGCAGGTGGTGATGTGGGCCGGCGACTGGAACGAGCTGGCAGGCGAGGGCGCGCCGAAAGTAGTTGCCGAACTTTCGTCAACCTACTCTTATGCTCCGTTGGTTGAAGCGCAGTTTTTCACGCAGTCGACTGGAGCGTTGCTGAGGCCGTTGGACGACGCGACGAAAGAGAATTACTTGAATTCGGCGGTTGCGTTCGCCGGAAAATACGCGCCTGCTTACCTGGCGTTCGGAATCGAGGTCAACGTATTGTACGAAAAGTCGCCTGCGGACTTCGACGCCTTCGTTTCGTTCTTCAGCGAAGTGTACGACGCGGTCAAAGCGGTTTCTCCGAACACGAAAGTATTCACGGTATTCCAGCTGGAGAAAATGAAGGGCTTGAACGGCGGCTTGTTCGGAGGCGTTAACAACGCCAGCGCGGCGGAATGGCAGTTGCTGCAGCGTTTTCCCAAATCGGATTTGATTGTGTTCACGACGTACCCTGACTTGATTTACAAAGCGCCGTCGGAGATTCCAACGGACTATTATTCGGAAATAAGTTCGCGTGTTTCAAAGCCGGTGGCGTTCACGGAAGTGGGGTGGCACAGCGCCGCTAGTCCAGTTGGTTGGGAGAGCAGCGAGGCGGAGCAGGCGGAGTTCGTTACTAGATTCTTCGAGTTGGCTAATGGATTGGACAAGGAACTCGTGGTGTGGAGCTTCGTGTACGACCCGGCGACGGTAGAGCCGTTCAACAGCATGGGATTGAGAAAAAGCGACGGAACGCCGAGGCCGGCGTGGGCCGCTTGGGTAGCCGGCTAGCCTTTGAGCCACGGCTACTTTAGAATGCCGTGCTCCTTTAGAGTCGCTCCTTTAGGCAGTGTTTTTATAATTTCTCCAACGGCGTATTGTTTTGTTCCCGGCGGTAGCCTGAGGGGTCGGGTTATGTACGCTAAACTAGTGGTGTTGTAATGTGGACTCAGTGTATTGTTGAGTTCCACCATTCTGTTCATGTGAGGACCCACTATTCTCTTCCAGGCCTCGGTGTGTTTGGCTCGCATTTCTTTGGCTTCTTGGATGTTTCGGGCCATGGTTCCGGCAAAGAGCCAGCCCCCCAATTCAGGGTGTTGTGTTGCTTCACGTAACTCTTTCAAAGCCTTAGCTCTTATGGCGGCGTGTTCGGGTTTAAGCGGTATAACTAAGAGAGTTTGATGGCCGGTTGGTTCGTGCGTTACGTCTTCGACTGTGTAATGAATTTCTTGCGGTCGCTCCGTTAATTTTCTTCTAAGTTCCATCTCGCTTCGCCTCCGTAATGCTTCATCGCTTTTATTTATTAAATAAGTTAGCCTTTTAGCCACGGCAGAAAGTTCACTAACAGTATTGCTAGGAAGATTATTCCTATTGCTTTTGCCGCGAGGTCGGCAGCCCATTGTCTTTTGGGCCCGAATGCCTTCCGCAGTTCTTCCTTGATTATCAGGTGTCCGTCGGTTATGAATAGGGGCATCATGTTGAACAACGCGATCATGAAGTTCAGCAACGCAGTGAGGTTGGCTATGGAGAACAAGAGCGCGAGGAGGCCTTGCAGGAACTCCTGGCCTTTCTTGGCCGCGTTGCTCACGGTTACTCCTAGCTTGCCTTTTTCCTTGAGCGTGACCGAGTAGGTGTTGCCGTCGAGCGTCTGGATTACTGCGGCGTCGCCTGCGCCGAGTTTCTGCAACTCGTTTCCCAAGTCCATGGTGTTCATTACGGGCTGTCCGTTGAGCGCGACTATCGTCGAGTTTGCGACCAGAATTCCCGCGGCCGAAGAATTGTCTACCACCGAGTGGACGAACACGCCTCCGCTTGCGCCCGCGTAAGCGAACGCCAGCGGAATTGAAATTAGTGCGAAGACGAATGCGACGAGGAAGTTGGCCGTGCTTCCGGCTACTAGTACTTTCCTTTTCTTGTCGATCGGCGCTTTGTTGAATTCTTTTTCGTCCTGTTCCACGAACGCGCCGACTGGAATGAATCCGAACAAAATTACTCCCGACGATTTTACGCGGAGTTTTTCGATGAAGAAAAGGATTCCGTGCGCGAGTTCGTGCGCGACCATCAGAATGAGTATTGAAACGATTGCTTCAATGGGGAGAGTGACGCCGGGAATGGCCGGCATTGCGCCTGGCGCGGCTTGCGCGAAGTTGGTCGTTATGGAAAAGGCGTTCAAGCCTACTATCAGGAAGAAGGTGGTGGCGAGGCCGAACAACACGCTTATTGCGTAAAACAAAATCGTCCAGTCGGCGTAGCCGACTGCAGTCATTTGGAAGGCCCACGCGAAAAACAGCAGCAGCAAAGCATGCGCGGCGAGTTTCTTGGGGTGTTTTTTGTACAAGTGCCAGCCGTAAAGCACTCCGAAGAAGAGGGTCAGGCCGAGTTCGGAGGCTGCAATGCACTGCCGCCTGTATTTCTG
>JACCLL010000006.1 GCA_013425325.1 Microcaldota archaeon
GGCTTTGGAGGCTGTTTCGGCAAACGCCTGCCAAGCAGGCATAGCCGCCGCAGCAATAGGACCGAACGCACCCGACGGCCACGCGGAATACGTTCACGTGTGGCCGCGGGACGCGGCACTGGCGGCGCTGGAACTCGTTAACAGTGACGCCGCCGCTGCGAAAAGCGTTGCCGGCGCGCTCTGCAGCCTAAAACGCGATTCAGAGTTCCTTTTGTTCCAGAGATACGAGCTGAACGGAGACCCCGACCCCCGCGGCTGGTGCAACGAGAAAGGAAAACGCCAGTTGGACCAAGACGCGCTAGTGTTTCTTGCCGCGCAGAAACTGGGACTCGCCGCACCGATAAAAAGCATTGGCGCCCTTCTTACGGAAGTAGAGGCAGGAACGCCTTCAACCGACGTGTGGGAACAAAAACAAGGATATTTTTTCTATACCTCCTGCGCGCTCGCGTGCGGAATAAACGCGGCCGCAAAACTCGCTCCAGAACAAAAACTCCGTTGCAAAAACGTTGTTTCAATGCTTGCGCAAAGCCTTGACTCGTTCTGGAACAACGAACTGAAGTGTTTCACCAAAACGCCTAACGGAACAATTGATTTCGAAGCCGCCTTGGGAATAACGCTTTTGCTTCAATTCAAGCCGTTCAACCCCGACTTCAGGTTCTTGTGCCGCTCTCTCTTGACGCTCGACAAAATCGAGCGCGAGCTTTCGGTTCGCGTCGGCTGCTCTAAAGCGCTGATCCGATACAAGGAAGACTTTTGGGACGGCGAACGCGTCGGACCAGCTGGCATAGGCAGGCCATGGCCGATGGGAAACCTCTTCGTTTCAGAGGCGTACTCGCTGCTCGCAATCGAATTCAGTCGACTAAAAAACAAGAAAATTGCGGAACTATGCCGGCGCAAAGCACGCGCGTGGCTCGCGGCCGCGGAAGAACTACCCGGCTTCAACGAATTCCCAGAGCAAGTTGACCCAGAAGGATTCGTTCCGGCAAGCTCGCCAAAGAAACTATCTTGGTGCGCCGCCGAGTACCTGAAGGCGACGCGCCTGCTCGCTTCAGCACGGAAGGCATGCGACGTTGCACGAGTCGGGCGAGCTGCAGTGGTTTGCGCCGCCGTCTATCATGTTTCCCGCGTCGCAAACTAAGTCATGCCCGTTTCCGCAAACGCTGTTCGACGAGTAAGTGTTGTTCGGGCGAGACTCCGTGTTTTCATAGATTCCGCCGCCTGCGCCGCCCAAGCCGTTTGTAGTTAACTCATTTCCTAGTACTACGTTGTTGAACGATCCTCCGCCAACCATCAATCCGTAGTCGTAGTTGTCTTTCGCTAAGTTGTTGCGAATGACGTTGCCCGAAGAAGACCACAGCCAGATTCCCTCGTTGTTTTCCGAAAACTCGTTGTCTTCAATCACGTTAGACTGCGAACCGACGTTTATTCCGTACTTGAATCCCTTTGCAACGCAGTTTTTGACTACTGCGTTGTTGGACTTGCGCAACAGAATGGCGTTGCCTTTGCCGCTGCCGGTAATAGAGTGGTGGCCGCAGTCGAACACCACGCCAGGCGCGTCGACTGTAATGCAACTGAAGTCGTTTCCGACTTCTGAAACGTAGAGGTCCGTTACGAGCTGGTAATTGCCCGACCTGGCGATTACGCCGCACTCTCGCACTATCGTTCCAGCAAATGGCGGAGTAGATACTGCCGGCTGGGGAGTCGGCGTCGGCGTAGAAACAGGCGTCGGAACAGCAGTAGCGGCAGGAAGCATTGGAAGCAGCGTGGGAGTCGGCGTGGAAATAACAGGAAATACTCGCTCGGGCCCGCCTGCCAAAACAACTGCTATCGCGATTACTAACAAAATAATGGCAAGAATCCACACGAGCGGAATCTCGTTGCGTTCAACAGGCGTTTTATTGTTTTTTTGTTTCAAGTCCGACTCCCCCTGAAGTACTTATGGAAGTAAACGCATTGTGAATTTAAAGGACACTCCAGACAACGGGGATTCCTTGGCTTGCAGATGTTCCTGCCCAACAAAATGAGGTTCACGTGGCAAGAACCCTTTTCCGAGTCGGGCACTAACTCGTCCATCACGTCGTGCGCCTTCTCGCGCGAAGTCTTCTCCGAAACCACTCCCAGCCGCCTAGTGACGCGATAAATGTGAGTGTCTACCGGGAACACCGGCTTGCCGAAAGCAAAGTTCAGAACAACCGCCGCGGTCTTCGGCCCCACTCCATTGAATGACAAAAGAAACTCTCTTGCCTCGCGCGTCGGCATTCTACGCAGGAAACTCAAGTCAAGCTTGCCCCGCCTGCGCTTCAGCTCGGAAAGAACCAGTTTTATGCGCTTGGCCTTCAAGTTCGCCAGGCCCGCTCCCCGGATTACTTGTGCAATCTCTTTCTCGTTCGCTCCGAGAACAAGTTCCCACTGGGAAAAACGGCGTTTAAGCGCACGGAAGGCGGGAACGCTGTTGCGGTCGCTGGTGTTCTGGCTCAAAATCGTTGCAACCAAAATGTCCAGTGCACTGCCACGCGGAGTAACGCCCGAGTCTTCGCGGCCAAAGCGCTTTTCCAGAAGAAAGCAAACGCGCACGACTTTCTCACGCAATCGAGGCATGCAAAAGCGGAGGAAAAAGAAGTTAATTAACGACGCGCCAAAAACTTCCGTGAAACCAATCTTCGTCGTCCACGACCACTTCGCGCGTCAACATCACCATGATTTGAGACTTGAGATAGACGGCGTGCTGAAAAGCTGGGCGGTGCCGAAAGGCGTTCCCGAACAAAGCGGAGTCCGCAGGCTTGCCGTCGCCGTGGACGACCACCCGATAGAATACGCAAGTTTTACTGGCCGAATACCTGAAGGACAGTACGGAGCTGGCGAAGTCAAGATATTCGACAACGGAACTTACGACTTGCTCGAGCGAACGCCGCACAAAATCCACTTCGTCTTTCACGGAAAGCGCTTGAGCGGAGAATATGAGCTGGTTGACTTCAAGCAAGACGGCAAAAACTGGTTGTTGTTCAAGAAAACGGTTTAAACTAGCGGGCCGTTGTTTTAGCATGAAACTTTCTTCTCTCGAATTGACCAAACGCCTCGTGCGCTTTAAGACGATGAAGGAAAATCCGACGGAGCTAGCGAAAGCGGTTGATTACTGCACGCGTTACTTGAAGGGGCCGGGAATTGTAATACGGCATTTCGAAAAAGATGGAAAGCCGGCCTTGTTAGCCTACGAAGGAAGTCCTTCGAAGGGAATGCTGATGCTTTGTCACTTGGACGTGGTTGAAGCTCTCGAGTCAGATTTCGCCCCCAGCCAACGCGGCAACTGGCTTTACGGCAGAGGCGCGGCCGACATGAAAGCAGGCTGCGCAGCAGCGATGAATGCTTTCAAGCGCGCTTGCGCCGAAGGCTGCGAAAACGTTTCAATCGCTTTGACCAGCGATGAAGAACTAGGCGGTTTCAAGGGCGCCGGTGAACTCGCCAAAAAAATAAAGTGCCGGTTCGTCGCAGCCCCGGAACCGACGGAAGGAGCGGTAGTGGAAGAAAAAGGCGTGATGTGGGCCGAATTGCGCGCCAAAGGAAAGGCAGCGCACGCTTCTAGGCCTTGGCTGGGCGAAAACGCCATAGACAAGCTAACGCACGCAATAGAACAGCTACGGAAAGCCGTTCCAAAAAGTGATTATTCAAGCGAAGCAAAGCGGTGGATAAGCACGATGAACGTGGGCTACATCAACGGAGGCGACGCCACAAACAAAGTTGCCGACAACGCAGTGGCCCGCCTTGACTTCAGGTTCGCGAACGAAAAAGACAGAAAAAGAGTGATGAACGCGCTTGCGAACACAGGGGTTTACTATCGCTTGTTGGAAAACGAGCCGCCGATGACCAGCGACGGCAAGAATCCGCTTATCAAACTGTTCGTAAAAATCGCTGGCAAGTCTCTGGGCAGAAAAATTGCGTTAGTAAAGGAACACGGCGCTTCCGACGTCCGTTTCTTCACGGCAAAAGGAATTCCAGGAGTAGTATTCGGGCCGCGTAACCTAAACATTCACAGTGCAGGCGAACGAGTGTTCGTCCCAGATCTCCCAAAAATAGAAGCGCTTTACTGCGAATTTGCGAAAAAAGTTTCGGCTAACTCCTGAACTGCGGCGGAAAGCGTTTTTCCCACTCTTTTAGTTCGTCGAGCAAGCGCTTCGGGGTGTACGCGCGCAGTTCGTTAGTTAGCTTCTTTTCGTCAAGCATCTTCATTTCAAGCGGCAGGCTGACTCCGTCGACGGTTTTAGCGTCGGACATGTGCAGCGAACCGAACGGAACGCGGCAAAGCTTTCCGGAAGGCGTCTGCGAGGGGTCGATTACTATCGCGTCGGGCGCTTTCTCGTGCCCGCCGCCTACTTTGAAGCCGACTTTCTTCTGCACTGCAGCGGCCCAGCGGCCAGTGTAGTTGGCAAGCGCGTCGTTTTTCGAGTACTGAAACAGTTTTTCGTACACCGAGTTCGGCTGCGGCTTCTTGAAAAACAAGTACACGTGGAAAGAACTGCCGGTCCACGCCACGAAAGGCCCGCCCTGCAAGAGCCTGCCGGCCTCTGTTTTGAACTGCGAGTCGTCGACAATCGTTTCAACGAACGCCTTAGCAGCTTGTTGCGCTTGGCCGAAACTCATTTTTTCTCCTCGGTCCAAGTCGAAGAACACGCGGTCAACGGGCTTGCCCGGAGACTCGCCGTTGGTTGCGTAAAAGAAGTCGTTGAGCTTGCGGGGAAGAAAGTATCCCCAAACTTTCTGCTGCACTTTCGACAGCCTCGGCTTGGCGTCCTCCAAGTGCTCAGCGGTACGCCTAACTTCAAGGAATTCTGGGGCGACCGCGTCGCAAAGTTCTTGTACCGACAGGGGTTCTTCCTTGCTTCCGCGTTTTATCAGGTAGGACATCGGGCCTTTGGGAAGCCAGTTTTTGGCCGCGACTAGCTTGCCTTCCAGGAAGTTCTTGAGCGAAGGAGCGACCAACGCGTAGTAGAGAAGGGTTTCAGTTTGTTCAAACGGGCGCAGAACGTCTTTCGACTCGGACGCAAGCTTTTGTAAAGAGGTTGCCATAAGCTGTCGTTGGAAAACGAAGTAGAAATAGGTTTTGCTTACGAGTTCAGGGCTTGAATGTCGAGCAAAGAGATTTTCTTGCCTTTCTTCAAGTCTTCCATGGCCTTGGCCGCCTTTTCCTTTGCGGTCATTGACTTAGTCTGTTCCTCGGCCTTCTTTTCGGCAACTACTTTCTCGCGCTCCGCCTCTTCAGCGGCTTTTGCTTCCCCGGCAGCCTGGTGGTAGTCTGAAGTTGCTTCCTCGAAAGCATCTTCCTTTTCCCCAAGAATTTCCATTGCCTTCGAAATCTCTTGGCGCAGGAAGTCGATTTTCTTAGACAATTCAACGATTTTGGCGTGGTGCTCGTCGCTTTTCTTCGCGTGTTCTATCATCTGCAAGTGCGCCGCTTCCGCGTCGGACTCGACTTGCTTGAGTTGGGCGCGCGTGGACGAAAGTTCTTTGGAAGTCGAGTCGTTGACTTCAGCGGCCTTCAACTGCTTCTCCAGGTCCGCCATTTCAGCAGAAATTGCTTTCTCCTTTTTGGGGGAAGAGCCTTCCACGTGCAGCAGGTACTCCAACTGCGAAAGCCGGTGGCGCAGTTGGCCTGTTCGCAGGCCCCCTGTTTCCTTGAACTTTGCCTGCAGAACGCGCGCCTGCTCGCGGAATTCAATTGCCTTCTTGTGCAAGGCGTCGCGGCGTTCCTTGAACTCGGCAACGGCCTTGTTTTCCTTGTCGCGCTCGGTTTTCCCCTGCTTGACTTGCGACATCGACTGCCTGAAAGAAGAAATGTTTTCGCGGTTTTTCTCCCGCAAGTCGAGGAGCGCCTGGCCGGCTAGCTTGCGCTTTTGCGCGGCCTCGGTCTTTTTCGAGTCCAACTCGGTTTTTTCATCGCTGGAATCCATTCAAACACGTTACTGATTAGGCTGGCTTTCGGGAGGAACTTCTAACTCGATTTCAGTCACTATTTCGTCCAATTCCGCCCTCTGTTTTTCGAGTACTTTCTGAATCTTGCGGATGCGCTTCTGGTTCAAAGCAATTTCGCGGTACTTTCGCGCGGCCTTGTTGAAGTGCTCTACTGAAAGCGTGAAATACTCTTCCTTGTCCATAGACTGCGAAATGTCCGCAAGGATCGCGGCAAGCAACTCGTTCGCGCCGACTTTGACGTCGCGCTTCAACTGGTGCTCGTTCTTCAAGTTCTCCTTTATGATCGCAACTACTCTCGCGTTCGGGAAAGGCAGTTTCAGCGCCTCTTCCTCGCTTTCCGGAATCTCTTCCTCGGCCTGTGCAGCTTGTTCTTCCTCGGACATTACAACGCCTCCTCTCGCTAGCCAAAACTAAACATTAAGTAAAAACAGCTATGACAAGATTATGCCGAAAACGTTTTTTAAAGGCTACTCTCACCTGCGCAACAGCAGGAAAACCTTGCGTTTTCGGGGGTTGTCGGGGTTGTCGGTTACGAACGTGGTTTTGAAGCCCTTGCCCCGAAAAGCCTTGGCCGCAAGCATCACCTCTTCCTCGGAACGGGGATAGAACTGAATCACAGCCGCACCTTTCTTCGTCAGAACGCGCCAGAACTCGTTTGCTGCTTTTGCCGCGTTTTTTTCGGCGTCTTTGGCGAGAATCCACTGCAAGACGGAAACGGAAACTATTGCGTCAAACGAATTGTTCCGAAAGGGAATGTCGCGCAAGTCTCCTTCCTTGACTTTGAAGCCCTTTCGTCTCGCATGCTTCAAGAGCGCAGGAACTGCGTCGAAGCCG
>JACCLL010000011.1 GCA_013425325.1 Microcaldota archaeon
GTTCTTCAGCAATGGAGAACCGCAAGTAAAGATAGTCGTTGGCGCAGGCGCCGCGGCTTCCGACGGAGTTGCTGCAGCAAACATTGCCGCAATGATCGGAAACCTGGCCTACACGTCAAGGGCTATTGAAATCCAGGGACAGGACCAGCTCGTCTGCACAGGAGGAGCCGGCTCAGCAGTCTGCACTCTCGGAGACAAGAGCGCGACCTTGGAAATAACCACTCCAGGAGTAAACCCGGCAGTGGCATACGAAATGAAAACCTACATCGAGGACTTCATCAACTGGCACTCGCCATATGATGCGGACCCACGCAACAACTACGGCGGCGTAGGCGACTTCCCCGCAACTGCTCAAGGCGGTTACACGGCAGGAACCAACTATGCAGCCAAGAGGATTACCAACGCAGAAACTCCTCTTCTCTACAGCGGATACATACAAGACAACACCGCTAGCAAGAAGTACCAGGAGGAAGAACGCGTTTACGCAATCTCCCAAGCCACTTGGGTGAACGCAGACAAGAAAGTCGAATCGACTCCGCCCCGCTTGGCATACCACATTCAGTTCGTAGACCCCTTGCCCTTCTGCACAACCATAAAGAGCGACGGCACCTGTGCTGACAGCGACTTGACAATAAATCACCACGTAAAGATGAGATTCCTTGGTGATGATTGGACCATCGTAGGCATCGACGGCTACAACAAGGCGGGAGCAAATGCCGACTCTTCGACAATACTGACCCTCGGCAAGGAAATCACGACCAACGGATTGATGCAAGTAGGAGACAGCGTAACCGACTCAATAACCAACTACAGCGTGAAACTCGTGTCAGTCTCGCCGTTCTCGACCACGACGACACAGAAACGTGACGCGCAATTCCAAGCTTTCGACGGAAGCGGAAACCTCGTTGGAACATACCGCATTCTCGAAGGAGACACCGACACAGTCGCTGGCCCCAGCATCGTAATAAAGGTCAACAAGCTGTTCTCCGGAACTGGAGGAGTCGCAAACGCAGACGTAACCCTGTTCTCGCAGAAGCTCGAAATCAAGGGAAGCGGAAACCTCGACACTACCGACAACAAGTACTGGCAGAGCGTAATCGAGTTGTACAACTCGTCTGCATCACCAGTACTAATGAGCGACAGCATAAAGGGAATCCGCTTGACTCGCACAGTATCAACCAACTACCTCAAGAACCCTGGAGACAACCTGCCAATAGTAGACAAACCGCAAGCACTGCTGTACACCTACACCGGCTTGACTACAGTTGATTCCGAGCCACTGCAGTTCACGGCATTCAAGAACACCATCAACGTACCATCCATAAGCGGAGGAACGGAAAGCATCCCATTCGGCATCCAGATAACTGCAGCCAGAACGGGTGCGTTCCAGATCAACTCCGAAAGCGCCACCACACTCTATCTCAACCCCTCTTGGAATGGAACAGGATATGTAACAGTCTACTACCTCAAGTCAAACGGCTTCTTCGGAAACGAGTCACAAGCACTAGGCGTAATAAACACTACCGGAGCAATACTGAACTTTTACTACTCCGGCTCAACCAACGCAGCTAAAATAACCCTCTCGTCAGTAGGCGGCCTACCAACAGTAGTAAATGCAAACATAACCGTACAAGAACCCACGACGGCAAGCGATGCCCTGGTAGCACTAAACACACAATACGGCAGATTCCGCATTCCCGTAAACAGCCCCGGCAGCACTGCAATAAACTTCCTCGCAAGCGGCTCTACTGCATATGCCCTCTATCAATTCAACGGAACCGAAACCAGCAACGACCTCGGCTACATCACGCCCCGCGGAAGCGTCTACCAGAGCCTTTCCTCGAGCAGCGCAGCAATCGACTTCGCCAAGACCATCCAATATGCCACCTTTACTCTCAGCCGCAGCTCAGCCAGCGCCACCGGCAATGTCGCCGAAGTGACGAAGGCCGAAGGCGAAGAGTATGACATCGGAAGTGGCTACAAGGTCAAGGTAAAGACAATCAGCGCAACCGCGACTGCAACCGGAGAAGTTGCCGGCGCGACAGTAAGCGCGGAGTCTCTGGCCTACTTGACGCCCAACCCGTCGAGCGCAGACAGCGTCGTTGCGTTGAACACTGCAACGAACCCGCTCGTCGTACTCGACAGCGACCCGATGGCCGCCGCAACCTCCAAGCTCATCGTAGTCGGAGGACCGATGGTCAACACCGTCGCAGTAGGCATCTCGGGAAGTGACGCAATCAGCACGGCCGGAAGCACGCCCGTAGTCAAGGCAGTTGGCGACAAGATATTAGTCGCCGGATACACTGCTGCAGACACGAAGGCTGCCGCCGACTCGTTGATCGCGTACCTCGCGAGCATGCGCGAGTCAATAACGACTGGTTAAGCCGAACTAAGGCCCTCTGAAAAGAGGGCCAACCCCTTTTTCTTTTTTCCTTCTTTTTTTCTCTCCAGGTTGCCGAGCAACGCATTCTTTTTTAAACTAATTCACTCTAATGCGACAACATGAAAACCCACTTCCTGAAAGCAGCGGCGCTCGTAATCCTAATAGCTTTTTTCGCAAACGCAGCAACCCTGGAAGCCGAAATGGCTTACTACTTGGAAAGCAACGAGACCTACGCAATTGAAAACATTACCGCCAACGGAGCAACTTATTCCTTAATCAAGATAGGCGGCGCGCCGTCCCTCGTGTTGAACGCGTCAAACGAAGTTACTGCAGCAAGCGAAACAATAAACGCAGTAGCGGAAGCGTATACGCAAGCCCAAATGGATACCCTACGGCAGACAACTGGCTTCCGCAGCCTGCAGACTGATTTCAGCCCGGTTTACGACGAGTTTCTACTGTGCGAAGAAAGCTCTAGGCCAGTACTAGAGCCCGTAATGATGGACTACTATAAATTGGTGTACGGCGGCAACGACCCCCTCCTGCGCCCCGCTTACGACGATGCGGAGCGGACTACTCCCATTCTCTTAAGTAACTTCAACGAATTGAACAATAGCATCGTAAGCGCCCAGACTCTTTCAGGAAGGCCGTTGTACGACGAACTTGGTTTAATGGTAACGAAAGTCAGCGCAATAAACTCGCTCATAACAACGTACGCCAGCGCCACATCTTACTTGCGCACTTACTTCGCCGACGACTTCTCGATTCCCGCGAAAGGAATCTTCCGCTACATCTGCCAGCTTAATTCAACGAGTTTGAATGCCTTCTCAAGCGACTTGGGAATTCGCACGAGTATTCCCATTGCGTCGGACATTGCCGTGCAGATAACGAACGCAACGAATACGAGGACGCCGAAGGCAAACCAGAGGAAAATAGTCGCCGTGCTCGCCGTGGACTACAACGCGGAAGTGCAGAAGGCGACGGACGCGAAGAGCCGTTTTCCGCTTGGCGACTCAATTTTGAGCCAGCGGCAGAACGACTTGGCCACTTCATTCCAGCGCTTGAACGCAACCAACGCAACTGGAACGAATTCAACTAACGACTTGATTGCCGCCTTCAACTACTCGAAAAACCGGTTGGAACAAGCGATTGCAAAATACGAGCAAGTCTATCCTAATTACTTGGAGGCGAACACCAGCGTTTTGGCAACCGAGCAAGCAATGCAAGTGGCGCGGGAACGGTTCGGGCGAAACGACGAACGCATTTCCTCGCTGCAGACGCAGGTGAACACGCTTTCAAACGAGTTCAACGCGGCGGAGGAAGCGCTTCGCACTGCAACCGCTAATTCTTCGCAGTTCCAGTCCATTCAAGTACGTGCTCTGAACCTGACCGGACAAATAACCGCCGTACAACCCAAGGAAAGCACGATAGACTACGCCACAATAGCAGTAATCGCGGTGATAGTCATTGGCTTCGCGGCGTTAATCGTATACGCAATCAAATTCAGGAAAAGGCCACCCCAAGCCGCGTCCCAGCCTTCCGCGCCCGCGTCTTCGGGCGAAGAAGCGGAGTACAGGTAGGACGCAACTTTTTTAACGCAAGCCGCTCCAAATAATAGCACCTGGTTCTAGAGAACTTCATTAGCTAGAGAGGGGCAGAATGACTATGGCTGACGAACACACGGCAAAACGAAAGGAAGGAATGCGG
>JACCLL010000029.1 GCA_013425325.1 Microcaldota archaeon
TTCATTTCCTCCTTGAATTTCCTGAACTCGTCGGCAACTGCAGCAAACTCGTTTTCTTCAGCCAAGTTTTCCAGCACCTTTAAATACAACTTCTTCCTCTGTCTTCTTTCGACAAAGGCGTGACGCGTGCGCGACACCATCATGCAAGTGTCATGACAGTGTCGTGACTCTTGTTTAAAAGGTTTTTGGAACCGCTATTCCACTATTTAAAAAGAATTTCGTCCTAAACCCGTCTTGATTCAGATGGCGCAGGAACCTGTTTTTTCCAAGCGGTTGAGCGAATTATTGCAGGGCTTCAACAAACGCGACCTCGTTGCGCTGAAGCAATTGGGCGGCGACGCCGCCGAGGACGCATTCGCTTCCGACGCGCCTTGCCTCGTCGAAGTGTCGATTGCGGCTTATTCTCTCGCCAAGTTTTTGGAAAAGCCGTACATTCTCGCCAGCGCGGAGTGGAAGGACTTCGAGCAAACTGCGTCGGAAATAGTTTCTGCGGCTTTGAAGGACGCGCAAGCCGGCAAGGCGGGCGAAGCTTGCCGTCGCATGCACTCGCTGATACAGGAGATAGAAGCGTTGAGCAAGCGGCTCGGCAGGTTCACTACCGGCGTAGTCGATAAGGCGCGAATCAAGGCCGCGACTCAAATTTACGCGCATGGCGCTTCCCTTGGAAAAGCAGCGGAGTTGACCGGCGCGAGCAAGCAGGAGTTGTCGCACTACATTGGAGTTACGCGCTTGTCGGAAAAATACCAGACGTTCGGAGTGCAAAAGAGGCTGTCCGTTGCCCGGGAAATATTCAAGTGAGCTATCATGAACGGAGTGGTTTGCGACAGCAGTGCGTTGATTTCTTTGTCGGACACTTGCAACATCGAGTGCCTCTACTTCCTGCAACACAATTCTTCCGCTTCATTCCTCATTCCGCCTTCGGTTCACCGCGAAATAATTACGGCCCCCCTGCACATTCCTCGCTTCGAGTTCAGCGCAGTTCGCCTGAAGAAAGTGTTGGACGACGGAGTGTTCACTGAAGTCACGTCGCCGCAAATCGAGCAGAAGACGCGTGAAATAATGGACGCGGCGAACAACTGCATTCAAGTCGACGGAAAGTCGCTTTCGCTCTTGCACGATGGCGAAGCCCAGTGCCTCGCCGTTTACGAAGTCGCCGGAGCTTCGGCTCTCGCAATAGACGAAAAAACCACCCGCCTCTTAATCGAAGACCCCCGGAAATTGTTGCAGACGCTCAAGGAAGAGTACGCGGGAAAGCTGGTCGTAAACGAGCCTGCGTTGCAGCGGTTTTTCGACAAAACGAAGGGAATCAGAATAATCCGTTCAGCTGAAATCGTTGCGGCCGCAGCTGAAAAGGGTTTCTTCAAGCAATACCGCGGTTTGGAAAACCAGGCTTTCCACGCTGCCCTCCAGGCGCTGAGGCGCGCGGGCTGCAGCATGACGGAAAACGAGCTCAAGGAATACGCTCAATTCAAGGTATAGTTTAAAACTGTGCTGCGACAAAACAAGTTCTACGGGCTCGTAGTCGAACGGTAAGACGCCGCCTTCGCAAGGCGGAAACTCCGGGTTCGATTCCCGGCGAGTCCACTACTTCTTTTCTTCCCTGCGTTCGTACGCGTAGACTGCGAAAATTACGACCAGCAGCGCGAGAACAGTAATTATTTTCCACGGCGGCTGGGTACCCGCGACGGCCGCGGCGGTCATTGCGGGAACTTGCAGCGCGTTCGGCGCGGCCTTGCCTGCGTCGCTCGCGAGTTGAATGGGGAGGGACTTTGCTTCGGTTTGTTTGTTCGGCCTTAGCGTGAGCTTGACGTCTGCTGACGCGCCTGGCTCGAGTGAAACGGTTGAGGGGTCGGTGTCGTAATTGTATTGGAGCACGTCGTCCGCTAACAGGGTTGGTGCAATGTTTTCAATTGTGTTTTGGCCGTTGTTTGTCACACGCAGAGTCAAGTCGACTTCGCTTACGACGTTTCCTTTCGACTTTTCGGTTCGCGCGACTTCTCTCGCGTCAAGTCCTTCGATGTAGGGCGTTACTTCCAGTTCGGCGTCTTGCTTTACTGCTTCGCGGCCGCTCCATGCAAACAACTTGACCGGTCTTACGCCGACGGTGTTGGCAGGCGGGGCCAGGGTTACGAGGAAGTCCGCATAGCCGTTTGGTTGAATTGGTCGCGGAAAGTCGACGGCGTACCACGAAGCGGGAATTCCTTCAATCATTAGCCTTACTTGTTCGAGGCGTTCTGCGCCGTTGTTCGAAACTCGTATTTCAACGGTTTTAATTCCTTCCTGCGCGGCAGTGAGGTCCGGCGCGCTTATTGACAAGAGCGATTCGTTCGAGGCGTTGCTTGAGTAGACGGATGCGTTGAAGTTTACTGCGAGCGTGTAATTGCTTTTCGCCGCATGTAATTGGATTGGAACCGCGAAGTCTTCCAGCGGCGTTGTCATTGACGTGGTTATCACGAGCTGGGCTTCCGCCGACTCGCTTGGGTTAAGTTTCATCGTCGCAGGCTGTACGAGCACTTCGCCTATTTCCTGCAGTGGATCCCAGTAGAACGCAACGTCTTCCGCGACTGTTCCGGTGTTGCGGACGCGGAAGGGAATTGCCGTAGTGCGCGCGCGTAATACTACGGAGTTAGCCGGCTTTAGTACTTCGATTGACTCGAGTCCGGTTGCTTTGAAGCAAATGTTTCTGCGAAGTACTTCGAACTGGCCGCTTTTTACGACCAGCGTTGCCGAGTAAGTGTCGAGCACCGTGGCGCGATTCGGTTCAATCGTGAGCGTAATCGGGGCTTGCTCTCCTTTCTTGAGTTCCAGCAAGCTTTGGTCAATGCTTGCAACCGACAGCGCGGTAGTCGTTCCTTCCAGCGAGATTTGGAAGGGTCCGTTTGATTCTCCGTCGTTGCGCAAGTACATTTCAAGAATCGTTTGTTGCCCGGCGCTTGTTTCAACGCAGTCGGTCGGGTAAGGGCCGCCCAGTAGGGAAAGCGCGACGGTTTCCGCGTATACTTGAAGCGAAACGGGGAACGCCAAGTCCGAGTAAGAGCCGGGGCTTCCGCGTACGAGGAATGCCCAAGAGTAGGTGGCGCCGGGGGTTCCGGGCGGAATCGTTACGCGGACGTCTACTGCCTTGGTTTCGCCTGCTTCCAGCGAAATCTGGCTGGCGGAGTAGAACGTGGTTGTTTCAAAGGGATTGGTTCCGTCGGTCAGAATCGAGGCGTAAATGTGTCGTCCGAAGTCGTTTCTTATCGTCAGCGTGTAAGCGGCTGACTCGCCTGGAATGACCGTCTGGGGTTCTGTTGGAGAAAGCGTTGCGGTAATCGGGAGCGGCGCGGGGGTCGGGGCAGCGGGCGCTGCGACATTTAGCGTTACTCCGAGTTGGTTTCCTTCCGCGTCGGTGTTGTCGATGCAGGGAACTTCAATGCTTCCTCCCCGGAGTTCGAGGGGAATGAAGTAGGATTTTGCGTCGGCGCCGGCTGTTTGGACCGTGAAGTGAAACGCCGCGCTTTGTCCTGCCAAGAGAGTGGTGGGGAAGGGAAGGTCTTGGAATGAGCAGGAAAGCAGGGGGTTGCATTCGGCGCTTGCCCTGATTGTTTGGGAATAAAGGTCGGTGTTGCGGATTACTATGTCGTATGTTGCTTCAACGCCTTGTGTCACGCTCGCGTTCAGGGGAACAATCGAGTACTCGAGGTGGCGGCAGCAGTTAGGCTGGGCCGGCGGGCAGTAGGCTTGCGCGCTTGCCTGCCCAAACAAGGCAATTAGCGCCACGAAAGCGAATGCAGTGAAAGCGAGCTTGTTCAACCTATTCCCTCCATAGCGTTTTCCGCTTGTTTTTATTTTGCTTTTCAGTGCTTTTAATGCCTTTTCCAGCCCCTTTTTCGAGGTGCTACTGCCGTATTTCCTGCCCGTTTTCAGGCGCTTGGGCGTCGAACCCTTCTTCCGCCAGCGCTTGCGCCAGCGTCTGGCAAGCGTCTTGGTCGCCGTGCACGCAAAACACTTTCCCCGGATTTGCTTCCTTTACGTATTCGACGAGGTCCGCGTGTGCCGCGTGGGCGCTGAAGTCGAATTGCTTTAACGCAATGTTAATCGCAACCGTTCCTTTCTTGGTCTTGATCTTCCCTTCCGTCGCGAGTCGGTTGCCGTTCGTTCCCTTAACTTGGTAGCCGGTCAAAAACACTGCGTTGGACCGCTTGCCTTCGTTTATTTTCTGCAAATAATCCAGCGCAGGCCCGCCTTCAAGCATCCCGGCCGTCGCGATTATGACGCACGGTTCTTCCGCTATCTTTCTCCGCGTGGGCCTGTCTTCGACGAAGCGCGCTCGCTCGAAGGAGGCAAGCATTGCGTCGTAGTTTCGCACGTAATCCGGGTGGCCGCGCATTATTCCACAAATTCGTTGCCCCAAGCCATCCAAGTACACTGGGGCTGACAGGCTGGCGCGGTTTAAAACCATGAGGATTTCCGCAGTCCTTTCCACTGCAAAGCACGGAACGAGAACGGTTCCGCCGTCGTCGACCGCGTCCTGCACTGCTTGTGCGAACTCTTTTTCCACCCTCTGCCGCGGAGGATGTTCTCTTCCGGCGTAAGTGCTTTCCACCAGCAAGCAATCGATTTTTTCAGCTGGTGGCGACGCGCTTTCCTGCAACTGCGTCTGGCGCGTGTTGAAGTCGCCGCTGTAAAGAAAGTTGAAGCGTTTTCCGTTTTTCTTGCAGCGCAACAGCACTTGACTACTTCCGGTAATGTGGCCTGCGTCGAAAAACTCGAAGGAAGTTCCGCCTTCGAGCTTCGTTTCTTTCTCGAACGGAATTACTGAAACGGCCGTAAGCGCTTTCTTCATGTCCGCTTTCGAGTAAGAAGCCGGAATGTTTTCCTGCCTCGCGATCTTCAGCGTGTCCTCCAGCAGGACCTCGGCGATTTCCGCCGAAGGCGGCGTGCAGAACAAAGACGGGTTCCCGTGCTTGAACGGAATTGGGAGTCCTCCGCAGTGGTCGAGGTGAGAATGCGAGAGAATTACCGCGGTTGGCTTGCGGGGCGGTTCGAGGGGAGGCAGGTTTTGCTTCCACTGCTTTATACCGCAGTCCAACAGAATGCTCTGCCCCGCGTCGTCTTCCAAAAGGAAGCTGCTTCGACCGATTTCGCGGCAGGCGCCGAGACAAGATAACTTCATGGAAAAAAGCAGGGCTGCAACCAATTTAAATGCGCTCGGCCTTTGAAGAAACATGCTTTTGAACGTCGTGGACTCGACGAGACTCCTCGACAAGTACGGCATTCCGTTGCCCCAGTGGTTTTGCTCGAACGACCGGCAGGAACTGCTTGATGCCGCGCGGATTCTGCGCAAGCCGTGGGCGCTGAAACTCGCCAGTCCTGACGCGACGCACAAGACCGAAAAAGGACTTGTTTTCCTGAACGTTCGCGACGAAAAAGTTTTGGCAAGTCATTTCGACGAACTCCAGCGCAAGGCGGCCGGACTGAAAGTCGACTGCACGCTGGTGCAGGAACAATTGTACGGAACCGAGTTCATCGTCGGCGGAAAGAAAGACGCGTCTTTCGGCCAAACGCTTTTGTTCGGACTCGGAGGCACTCTTACTGAACTCTACAAGGACTTTGCCCTCCGCGTCACTCCGGTCGACGAGCTCGAGGCAAAAAAAATGATTGCGGAAACAAAGGCTGCCGTGTTTACCAAGCCCGAGGGATTCCGCGGCAAGAAAGCAAGCGAAAAAGCCCTTGTTGACATCATCGTGAAGACTTCGCGTTTGCTTGAGGAAAACCCGAGAATAACGGAGTTGGACTTCAATCCCGTTATAGCCAACGAACAGGGTGCGTGGGTTGCTGACGCCAGGATAGTGGTTGAAAATGCCTGAGCTCATTCCGGTTCCTGAAAAAATCAAGTACGCAAAACGCGTTTACTACGAAATGAGGACTGTGCTGGAACCCCGCGAGTTGGCGGACGTAGTTGCAGTCGCAGGGCAAGTGAAGAAAGGAAGCGTGCTTGACTTGCCTGCCGAAACCGCGTTCGGGTTCAGGAGTGCCTCGACTGGCCTTGGACTGCGCGTGCGCGAACACGCTTTAGGCGGCGGAAAAGTCCGTTTCCTGCTGACTGCGAATCCAGCCGTTTCCGAATCTTTTCTCGACAGCTTGTACGAGGATTCGGACAGGATTTCAGGCGCGCTTTCGGACATCCGGCAACTTGTGGCCAAGCAGGGGCCGGACAGCGGAGACTTCAAGCAGGCGGTCAGCTGGCTTGAGGAGTTGAAAAGGAAAAAGCGTTTCGACGAGCGCATGGCTTTGTTCACGGGCGTGTCGATGCACGAAGCCCCTAACGCATTGGCCGCGCGTGATAAAAAACGCGTTTCGCGCCAAATTGCATTCATTGCCAAGAACTTTAGGGAGTTGCACGACCGATTGCAAGGCAAGCCTCCGAAGGTAAGCAAATATGCCAACTAATTTGGATGAAATTCTCGCTCCGAAGAGCATTGCGGTAATCGGGGCCAGCCGCGACCCGGCATCAGTAGGGCAAGGCGTGCTGAAGAGTCTTGTGCTCGGCTGTTTCATGGAATCGGGTTTCTGCAAGCCATTCAAAGGAAAAGTGTTTCCCGTAAACCCAAAGGCCGATGAAATCCTCGGATTGAAGTGCTATCCTTCAATCAAATCAATTCCCGAAGACGTTGACTTGGCGGTAGTCTGCGTTCCGGCGCCAATCGTTTCGGCCGTTGCCAAGGAGTGCGTTGAAAAGAAGGTCAAAGGAATTGTAGTAATTTCCGCCGGCTTCGCGGAACTCGGTGCAGAAGGAAAAGCAAGGCAGGACGAGTTGCTGAAAACCTGTCGCGACGCGGGAATTCGCTTGATTGGACCCAACTGCCTCGGGTTTCTCAGGCCGCCTGCGGAGGTAAACGCTTCTTTTGCGTTGAGTTCGCCTCCTGCCGGGGGCGTTGCGTTCATTACCCAGAGCGGGGCAATTGCCGACAGCGTGATCGACTGGGCAATCCGAGAAAGATATGCGTTCAGCGCGATAATCAGCGTCGGAAACGCGGCCGACTTGGGAATCGCCGACTTCGTGGAATGGGCCGCGCGCGATTCCGCAACGAAAGTGATTACGTTGTACGTGGAAGGAGTCTCCGACGGCCGGCGGCTCATGCAGGCAATCCGCTCGGCTTCGAGGACAAAACCAGTAGTAATCTTGAAAGCCGGCCGGACTGCCTCGGGGCTGGAAGCCGTTGCTTCCCACACTGGCTCGATGGCGGGCTCGTTCCAAGTTTTTTCAGCTGCAATGAAGCAAGCGGGGGCAGTTGTTGCGGACTCGATTGAAGAAATGTTCGATTTAGCCAAGGCTTTGGCAGAACAACCGCGCTTGAAACAAAACGCGGTAGCGATTATTACCAACGGGGGCGGAGCTGGCGTGTTGTGCGCCGATTACTGCGCGCAGTACGGGTTGAACCTGGTTGCATTAAAGCCGGAAACGATTGCGAAGCTCGACGCCAGCGGAAAAATGCACGCCGCTTACTCGAGGAGGAATCCGCTGGACATAGTGGGCGACGCGCTTGCCGACCGCTACAAGGCAGCTGTAGAAATTCTGTTGGACGAGTCGTACGTCTACGGCTTGATAGTGGTGCAGACGCTGCAGACTATGACACAGTCCGTCGCCGACGCTTCGCTGTTGATTGAAGCGCAGAAAAAACATCCCGAGAAACCTATTGTCTCGGTTTTCATGGGCGGAAAATTCAGCGCCGAAGCCGTTTCACTGCTCGAGTCCAACAACGTTCCGGATTTCAACGACCCGAAGAAGGCAGCGATGGCAATGGCGGTCTTGGCGGGACTGCTGTAACGTCAGTATTCAATGCCTTTGACCGGCTTTGTGCCGGCGCGCGGCCTTTTTACGTCGCGGATTTCGCTTACGAAATCGGCTGCTGCAACGAATTCTTTTGGCGCGTTTCTTCCGGTCAGGATTATCCTCGTTTTCTTCGGCGCGGCGCGCGCCAAAGCAAGCACTTCCGCCGGGCCGACCAAGCCTATTGCGGCGGCGAGGTTTGCTTCGTCTAGAACAAGCAAGTCCGGTTTTTGGGCGAGTGCTTTGCGCGCGTAATCAAGCGCTTTTCCAGCGCGTTTTTTGTCCGCGCTGCTCGGCTTCCGCAGGTTCACGAACTCGCGGCCTCCGAATTGCTTGATTTCAAGAAAGGGGGCGAGTTGCTTCGCCGCCTTGAGCTCGCCCGTCGGCCTGCCTTTCATGAATTGTATGAAAACGGTTTTGCGTTTCCAGCCTGCAGAGCGCAGCGCGACTCCCAGCGCGGCGGTGGTTTTGCCTCCGCCGTTGCCGGTGTAGACGTGAACGGTTGTCATGAAGCGCATTAGAAAAAAGTTGTTTATAACGCTGACGGGCGTGTTCACTCTAGTTCTTCCAGAAGCAGGTCGAGCCGGTCGACGGTTCCTAGCAGGTTTCCTTCTTCGTCAACTACAGTCAAGCGCTTCAGGTCAAAAGTCTTGAGCAACTCGATTGCTTCGGCCACCTGCACGTCAGCCTGCACGACTTTCGGCCGCGGGTTCATTATGTCCGCGACTGTTTTCTTGGCGAACTCGGCCTTGTTTTCGTCAACGAATTTCTTGCGCTCGAAGTACTGCGTCAGGTCGGTGTACTGGTCGCGGTATCTCTGGGCGGGATAGTGGCAGGCGACGTAGTGGTAGTATGCTTCGAACAAGTCGGTTCCGGTCAGGACGCCTTTTACTTTCTTTCCTTCCGTTACGACGAAGAAGCCGCTTTCGGAGTGCTGGAGCTTTTGTATCGCTTCGACCACTGACGCGGACGGCGGAATGACGTCGGCGGGTTTCATGAGTTCTCCAATGGTTTTCAAGCCAGGTTCCCCTCGTTAATGTCAGCACTGTCTTTGGGTCATCATTGTTCAGACTGGGACAGTCTCATCACTGTAACTAATAGTAGCGCGGTTGAATAAAAGGGCGGCGGCCGAAAAAGTTGTTTTTAAAAGCACTCGCGGCGTTTTTCTACGAGGGGTGACTGGGTTGAAGGCGGTAATTGCTTGGCTTGAACACAATTTCCAGGGAATAGCCTTCGGCTTGATGGACGGCTTGATTCTGCTCCTCGGACTCCTCATGGGGTTGAGCGAGGCGACCGGCGAAGCCCGGATAGTAATAATGGGCGGGATAATCGGCGGAATTGCGAACAGTTTCGGCAACGCAATCGGCTTCTACACTTCCGAGAGCGCCGAGCGGGGGCAGCAGCTGAAGTTCTACAAGGGAAAGAAGGCGAAGGACGCGCACCGGTTCGTGCACTCCCACTCCGACATT
>JACCLL010000050.1 GCA_013425325.1 Microcaldota archaeon
GTCATTACTGAAAACGCGTCGAGGATGGTCGACTCGCCGACGCCCATGCGCAGGTTTCCCTGCACCAAGCGCACGATTACCTTGGCTTCGGAAGGCGAGGCGTTGGACAAGAGTTCGGCAAGCATTTTCACCTTCACGTCCTGCGAACCGGCTCCCGAGGCGGTTGCAATGCGCAGGAAGTTGTCGTAAACTTTTTCCAGCGAAAGCGCCTGGGCGGACAAAGTCAGCTGCGTTTTCTTTGAAAGAAGTTCCTGCGCGGCCGAGCCGAGGTCTCCCGTGCGCCTGAACACGCGCTCGACGTCGGAAACGTTTTTTCCCGAAACAATTGAAATCGATTGCTCGGCGAGCTTGTCGCCGATTCCCAATTCAACGCCCAAGTGCTGGGGCACGAGGATTCCGTTGCACAAGTAAGTCAAGCGCTTTACCTCGCTTGGCTTCGCCTGCGCAAAAAGCCTCGCCAGCTCGTCCGTGTACTCGAGCCGCTTGCGCGTTGCTTCAATGCGCTCGAAAACCTGCGTCAGAAGCGAGAAATCCATGTGAACAAAAAACAAGGCGCGGTATAAATCGGTTAGCCCTCATGCAAAACCCTTTATTAAACAATTTACAGAAAGGTTCTCATGGCGTTGTTCGGCGAAAAAAAGCTTGCGTCGCAGCGTGGCGACTGGGAACGCAAAATACGGCTGGCGGAAGCGCTCCAACCAACCGCTACCAAATCTAAACCAACAAACCTAGCCGTAGACGTTTTCAGGACGCTCATCGAAGAGGGAGGAATGCTGATTTCTCATCCTTTCGGCTACGTGGCCTACAAGGGACTGGGACAAATTCCGTTGGTTCCAGACAGGCTGGCGGCAAGAATAGCCTCACGCCTCCCCGGAGGATTCGAAGCGCCGATTGACGAAACCACTTTAATACTCATGAAGCGCGCCGCAGCAAGCCGCGGAGTTGAAGCAAGACAGCTGGAAAACGCGGTAGTAGGCTACGCGGGACACGCGGCCGCGCAAGTTGCGGAAGCACGCGCAACCATCAGCCCGCGGGCAATAGAAATTTCGCGGCTGCGGCTCAGAAAATTCAGGCTCAACCCTACTTTCGTTCAACAACGGGAACACGCCGCGCGGGCAATTGAAACCGCGGAGCGGGTTCGCACCCAGCGGTTCGAGGCAGTAAGGTCTCTCACAACATTCAAGCACGCGCCAGCCGCAAGATTCAAGGTCGCGGAACCGAAGATAAAACGCTTTCTAGAAAGACGCCGCCAGCTCTGAAAACCCTTAAAAACTACTTTTGCGTCCTTGCTTGCAGGAGGGGTTACATTTTGGATTACTCGAGAATGATTGACGCAGGTTTTGCTTTCGCCGGAAACCGCAGGCGGCTGTCAATTCAATTCATTTACAGCGCAATCGTAATAACGCTGCTCGTTTCGCCGCTTTTGCTGATAATGCCGTTGGTGAAGCAGTTCACGGAAGTTTACTCCGCGACGGACAGCATCGCGCAAGCAATGTCTACAATGGTTCCCGCGCAGGCGCTTGCGGCCGCCGCGGGCGCGGTAATGCTATTCCTCGCGCTGTTGTTACTCGTCTGGCTGGCATCCATCTTCGTTCACGCGTTCTTCATCCACAGTTCCTTGACCGGCGCCTCGCTCAAGCAAAGCCTTGCGGCGGCAAAGAAAAAGTACTTGAGCGTGCTGCTTGCAACGATTTTCATCGCGTTAGTCGGCGTCGCGCAGGCAATAATTTTCGCTCCCCTCAAGGCAATTCCCTTCGCCGGAGCGCTCTTCGGCGTCATCGACTTCTTCGCATCAATATTCTTTGCGTTAGCCTTCCTGTTCGCAGTCTACGCAATAATGGCCCGCGAGTCGGACGTCTTCAAGGGAATTGCCGACGGCTTCAACACCTTCGTCCAACACCCGTTTGAAACACTGGCGACCCTAGTTGCCGCCGCAGTACTTTCGGCAATAATAAGCGTAATAGGCTTGATTCCACTGCTGGCGGCGGCAATAGCCTGGGTGGCAACCGGCTTTTCACTGAACAACACAGTACTCGCAGTAATCGCCTTCGCCGCAGCGCTCGGCGTACTCGGCTTCGCGTACGCGCAGTTGTACAACGTCGGAGCGCTCGGAAACGCCTTCAACCAACTAAACAAACGCGCGGCGCCGGCGAAGAAACGCAGGAAGTAACCATGCGTTCCGCAGCAACCGCGGCAGCCGCTTTCCTATTCGGCGCAGCCGCAGTCTTCCTTTTCTACTCACAGCCCAGCGCAACCGCTTTCTTTACCGCAGGCCAAGCGGCTTGCTTGAACGGAACCGCGCAAGCACTCATTTCGCCGGGAACGGCAGACGAACTGGTTCAAGCCCTCGACTCGGCACAGCGCACCATCGAAGTCGAAATGTACGTCTTCACCTCAAGCGAACTCAAAGACGCGCTAGTTCAAGCAGTTCAACGCGGCGTGCGCGTGCGATTGATTCTAGAACCAAGAGTTGACTCAAACCTCGCGACAGCAGAATTCCTTGCGTCAAAAGGCGTTGAAGTCCGCTGGGCGACCACCGACTACGCCAACACCCACTCCAAGCTCGCCATAATCGACGGCAAAAAAGTGTTAGTAGGCAGCATCAACTGGTCGCACAGCGCGTTGTATGCAAACCGCGAAGCGGAGCTGCTTGTAGAAAACGAGCGCCTGGCCCAAGAGTTTCTTGCCGCGTTCGAGCAGGACTGGGCGCAGGCAAGCGCAATGAAGTAATTTCCAGGTACTACTGGTTTTCCTTCTGGTAGTCACAGCCCTGTTCTTCGCCTGCTCCAAAAGCGCTTGGCGACAGGTAGCAATCCGAACCCAAGTTCGCGTCTTGCTTCGACTGCTCGACGACTATCGGGTTCTTTAACGCGAACGCGTCGTGCCTCACTGCGTAAACGACCCACGAGAACTCGCAGTCCTTCTCGGTTACCACCGTGAACCTGCCTTTGGAAGCGATTTCGGAGTTGTCGACGTAGTAGCCGCCGCAGAAGCTCTTCAACGGAGTTACTGCAAAAGAATAGTCGCTCGAGTCTTTTCCGTTCAACGCGTTGAACCAGTCGGGCATTTGAATCGTCTTCTTCTTGCCGACTGTTTTCGCGTTTCCTTTGTAGATGTTCAGCATTTCAGGCGACTCTGCAAAAGAATGGCGGAGAACCTCGTTCTTGGGGTCGAGCGGGTGGTCAATCAAGAACGAACCGCTTCCTTTCGACAGTGCGCCGGTAACTACGACGTCTCCGTCAAAGTAACCAGCATAGTCCGTAGATCCGCCCGAGGCATATCCGTAGACACCGTAGTTAGTAGACGTGCCAACAGCTCTGCCATACACGCCATAGGACGCCGTGGCGCCGTTTGAGGCGAGAGCGTAAATGGCGTAGTTATTGTCGGGAGAATTAGTAGAGCTCGTCGTGTAGGAATATACCCCGCGGTTATAGTCGGCACCGCCAGACGCAGTAGCCATTATTCCATACTTGCGGTTCGCCGCGCCCGCGGCTATCGCCTTCGCTCCATAGCAGTCACTGGTTCCGCTGCAGTAGGCGTATACGCCGGTACCGTTTTCCGAATGACCTTCAACGCCAGCCCCATTTTGTTGGTCGTAGCCGTAAATTGCAGGATGGTCCGTGGCTACGGAATCGGTTGTTCCATAAACGGCGTAGCCACTAGTACTTTGCCCACGAACGCCTACTCCGGTGGTGCTTTGATAACCGCAGACTCCGCCGTAATTAGTGCTAAGAGAGTCTGTGCTGCCT
>JACCLL010000056.1 GCA_013425325.1 Microcaldota archaeon
TGTCAAGCAAGTACGCCGGCGGCTCGGAAATCCTGAAAGAAACTTATTCTTTCGAAGACCAGGGCAAACGCAAGCTGGGGCTTCGTTATGACTTGACTGTTCCAATGTGCCGCGTCGTCGCCTCCAATCCTTCGCTTGCAATGCCTTTCAAGCGCTACCAAATCGCTCCGGCGTGGCGCGACGGGCCGGTGAAGCTAGCTCGCTACCGTGAGCTCGTGCAGTGTGACGTAGACATAATCGGAGCCGCGAGCGGAATAGCCGACGCCGAAGTGATTGCAGTTGCCTGCGCGGCGTTGTCCGAACTGGGTTTTGATTACGAAATTCGCGTGAACAACCGCAAGCTCCTCAACGGAATCCTGGAGTGGGCGGGAGTTTCCGGCGAAAAACGCGGCGGAGCGATTCTTGCCGTCGACAAGCTCGCGAAGATAGGGCGGGACGGCGTGGAAAAAGAGCTTCTCGGCGAACGGGGGGTTCCGATTGCTTCCGTTGAGAAGATAATGGACTTCCTGCGCACGTCGGAAGGCGACGCGGACAAGGTTTTGGAAGAGCTTTCGCGAATGCTGGAAAAATCGGACGAAGGCAAGCAGGGACTCACCGAATTGATGGAAGTCCTCGATTTTCTTGAGGCATTCGGAGTGCGCGACAGAATCGTTTTCGACGCTTCGCTGGCAAGAGGATTGTCTTACTACACGGGAACCGTTTTCGAAGGCTATCTTAGGAACGCGCAGATTACGAGCAGCGTATGCGGGGGAGGAAGGTTCGACGACTTAGTCGGCGGCTTCAGCGGCAAGCCCACTCCTGCCGTTGGCATTTCGCTTGGACTTGAAGTGCTTTTGGAAGCGGTGAAGCTTGGTTTGAGCAAGCCGCTTGGAACCGGAAAAACGGTTGTGCGCGTTTTCGTTGCGCCGATAAAGACTTTGAATGAGTCGATAAGAATCGTGCAGCAGTTCCGCGCGGCCGGAATTCCGGCTTCGCTTGACTTACTGGAAAGGGGGGTAAGCAAGAACTTGGACTATGCTTCGAAGCAAGGCATTCCATTCGTTGCAATCGTCGGCCCGCGCGAGGCAAAGGAAGGAAAAGTCACTTTGCGCGACATGTCCAGCGGCGAAGAAAAACTTTTGACGGTGGAGCAGGCGGTTGACGAGGTAAAATAAGCGTGGACGCCAAGCACGAACATAGCGTGGTTGTTGAAGAATACCGCGACGAGCACTTCAACGAAGTCGCGGACATAATTGCCAAGGCATTCGCGGAGCCGCCGTGGAACGAAAGTTGGACGAGGGAAGAAGTCAGGCACAAGCTGGATGAAGTCAGGACGCACCGAAACGCGTTGCTGCTCGTCGCGCGCCTTCCGGGCCACGGCAACAAAATCGCCGGCTTCGCGGCGGGCCAGCACATCAGTTCGTTTTTTAGGCTGGAGCCATACCTCAAGGATAAAGTGCCTGAAAACAGTTATTTCCTGCGGATCATGGCAGTTCACCCGGGTTTCAGGCGAATGCACATCGCATCCGCGTTGCAGGAAGTGCGGGAGAAGACCGCGCGAGAACTCGGGTGCGAGGCAATAGTTGCATTCACTCACCACGATAACGCCGCGCGCGTCAGGATGTTCGAGCGGGAGGGATACCGGTTTTCCCACCATCACTTCGGAGTTTACGGCGGCGTCGAATCCAAGCACTCTTACTTCGTCAAGAGACTCGAGCGGCAGTAGGAACGCTTTTTATTTTTCCGCGCCCTTAGTTTTGCGACTGCTTTTTGCGGTGTT
>JACCLL010000062.1 GCA_013425325.1 Microcaldota archaeon
AAAAACCAGTCGCTCCTAATTGCTTTCGAGGCAAATGGATTTCACTCTCGCGATAGCCGGCTTGAACAACGGCTGGCTTACTGCCGCGTCGGTCTTCATCGACAAGTACTGGGCGCTGTGCCTGATTCTAATGTTTATTCCCGCGATGCTTTTGACCAAACGCAGGCTCGCCCTCGTCATGGCCCTGTTGCTTGCAGTGGCCATCCTGCCTCTCGCAAGAGACTACTACGGCGCGCCGAGGCCCTGCTTGACCGAAAAAACAAACTGCGTCTTCGAGCCCGGGTTTCCGTCGGCGCACGCGACAACCGCATTCATTTTCGTAGCCGCTTCAATCGGAACGCCGTTGTTCCTCGTCTTCCTGCCGCTAGGGTTGTTCACGGCATTCTCTAGAGTCTACCTCGGCGTTCACTCGCTTGAACAAATAGCCGGAGGCATTGCCCTAGGAATAATTTTGTTTGTAGTAAGCGAAGTAATTTTGAAGAAAGCGCTGCCGCTGCTGCGCAAGGACACGGGATTGGTTTGAGGGAAGAACACCGCCAGTTGGTTCACGTCGCCGCAGGAGTTGCAGTAATACTCCTGGTCCTCGCCCTCGGAAAGCAGGCGGCGCTCATCGCGCTCATTGCCTTTATTTCAGCGGGAACGCTTCTCGGAACAATCAAAATGCTGGGTTTTTCGCTGGGGCCGCTCGAGCACCTGCTCAAGCAATTCGAGCGCAAGAAAACAATCATGCCCTTCCAAGGAGCGGTAATGCTTGCCGTCGGAAGCCTGTTTGCCCTGACTTTCGCGCCGACGCTCTCGTTCGGAGTGGCAACGGTGGCAATCCTCGCGTTCGGAGACGGGTTTGCGACTTACTTCGGAATAAAAGGAAAGACGAAAGTCCACTGGAACCCCCGCAAGACCTGGCGGGGCCTCTTAGCGTTCGCGATAGCGGGGGGAATCGCGGCCGCTCCGTTCATCGGACTGGCTGCATTCGGTTACTCGACGGTTTTGGCTTTCGTGGAAAGCGTCGACATCGGAGTAGACGACAACCTCGTCATTCCAATCGCAGCGGTAGTAGTAAAGTTGATTTAGGAAGGTGGGAAACATGACCAGCGTGTTCGTAGTAGTTGAAGGAATTGACGGCAGCGGAAAAGGCTACGTAATGATGCGGCTGCAGGAGTACGTAATGGGCCGCAGCAAGAAATACGACCACCTGCTGCTGACGCGGGAGCCGACTCACGGCAAGTACGGAGAAAAACTCCGCGAAATCCTCAAGACGCACAAGGACCCGTACTCGGCAAGCCGGGAATGCCTTTCGTTGTACACTTCAGACCGCAAAGAACACCTGCGCCACCACATCGAACCCGCGCTGGCGAAAGGCTACGTAGTGCTGTGCGACCGCTACAAGTACTCAACCATCGCGTTCCAGCAAGCGCAAGGAATCCCCTTGGGCGAAGTAATCAAGTCACAGGAAGGAATTCTGGCACCAAATTTGACTATCCTCCTCGACCTGCCGGCGAAAACCGCTTTGCAGAGAGTCTTGGGAAGGGACGGCAGCAACGAAAAATTCGAGAACGAAGACTTTGAGGAAAAAGTCAGGCAGAACTACCTCCAGCTCACCCGCCTGTTTCCGCACGAAAAATTCACGGTAATCGACGCATCGAAAGAAAAAGAGGAAGTGTGGCAGCAAGTCAAGAAAGCAGTTGAAGACAGCGGCGTTTTACCCTATTAGAAAACGAATTTTAATGCTAGCCAACAGAATACTATTCTCCGCTCCAGTCATCTAGTCCGGTCAAGGATTCGGGCCTTTCAAGCCCGCAACTCGGGTTCAAATCCCGACTGGAGCACTCTCCTTTTTCTCCATCAAGCCAAGCAGCGAGAGCACGAAGACAACCAAGTACATTACGAAGCCGTAAACGCATGCCGGAACGCTTCCAACGTTCGAGCAGCCGCCCACAGCGCACGCGCCCGCAAACAATTCGCTGTAGGAAAGGTAGCCCGAAAACAGCATTCCCGCTATCGACAACGCCAGTATTGCTTTCAACGCGGTTTTTGCATTCACTAAATCACCGTAATAGCATACCGCGCAGCGGGTTTTATATCCTGCTTGGCTCCGCGTCCAACGCCGGAAACAAGTATTTTAACGCTGCCGCAAAAAGCATTTGCAATGGGCGAGATATCCGAGTACATTGGAGAAAGAAAGGGAATCGCGGTCTTGCGTAGTCCCGCGGCGGGAGGATTGGACGTCGTCTTCGACACCGAGTCGCACACTCCCCTCGGCCTTCACCTGGCTACTCTTCCGGCGGATTCCCCGCCCCTGAAGGCGCTGGAAACCGAGAGTTCCGTGCGGTACTACACCGAACTGCCTGCGAAAAAGCACGCGCTGGTGAAAAAACGGCTTGAACAACACCCGGTGCTAAAAAATCCATTGCTCGACTTCGGCGTAGTGGCCGTGGAAAACCCGTTCGGGGAAGGAGAACTTCTGATAAGAAAACAGCGGAAACTGCTTGAAGTGATCGGAAAACACGTCGAAACGCTGCCTAAAGGAGCCGACTGGTCCCTTAACGCAATAAAGTCAGGCAATTCAATGCACTATTTTTTCCCGTTTCCGCCGAGGGCTACCGAAAAAATAAGGCGGTCGCTTGAAAAAAAGTACTGGAAGAGGCCGCGCGTGGTCAGGGCAGTGCATTAGCCGGCGGAGTTCGAGGAAAAAGCCAAACCGCCGCTTTTTGTTCCCCGATACGGCGAAGACCCTTTCACCAACCTGTTTACTTAGCGTGGCCCCGGCCGGAAGAGTTCGTTAGTCACTAGAAAGCAGGCCGCCCGCGACCAGCACGGCCGCAATTATTTGCAGAACCGACTGGAAGGAACTGAAGTAATAGTCGGGTATGTCCAAGTCCCAGTTCTGCCAGAGTTGAAGCAATTGAACCGCAGTCAACGCAACAATCGCCAGGTATAGCCACAAGTAGCCTTTTTTGCGTAATCTGCAGAAGTAAGCGGATAAAAGAAGGCAGGCGACCCAAGCAACAACGGTCGCCGCGTCAAATAAAGGAATTTCGTTCGAAAAAACCAATTTCAACTACCGGTTAATCGTTGTGGCCGCGGCAAT
Source organism: Microcaldota archaeon (assembly GCA_013425325.1). Lineage (GTDB taxonomy): Archaea > Micrarchaeota > Micrarchaeia > Norongarragalinales > UBA8480 > UBA8480. The sequence continues at coordinate 3,089 of JACCLL010000062.1, forward strand.
AACAGCCGCACCTGGTGGCGCCGAAAGTCAGTATGGCGGTTGCGACTGCGAGCATGTCGGCTCCAAGGACGGGGTCGAGTAAGTTCAGTACATAGCGCAGGAAGATGTAGAAAACCAGGAAAACCAGTATTATTACCAGCATTTTCTTGGCCCAGCAAACGTATCCGTGATCCTCGCACTTTCCAACCATTTTCTTTTCAGGCATTTTGAATACCACCCTGCAGACACCCATTCTCGCCGAATATAAGAGGGTTTCGCTGCCTCTAACGCAGGGTATAAATATTACGGAAGAGGATAGTTACTAGCATGAACAAAGACGAGCTAGACCTTCTTCTGAATTTTGTTGCAAGACACGGCCGCATGCTAAAAAGCCGCGAGACTAGCTTTTCCCCGAAGCAGTTGGAATCGGGCAGAAAAATCGTGGAGCGCGCGGTCAGGGCAGTCG
>JACCLL010000079.1 GCA_013425325.1 Microcaldota archaeon
ACACTCCGGCAGCAAGACGGCCGGAGCGGGCTTCAAGAGCCAGAAGGAAAGCGAGTTTTTTGAAACGCCTAAAATCATGGTAATCGGAGCAGGCGGCGCGGGCTGCAACTCCATAAACCGCTTGGCACGAGCGGGAATCAAGGGAGCCGAGCTCGTCGCAATCAACACCGACAGACTCCACTTGACGACAATCTCCGAGTCAGCAAAGAAAGTGCTCATCGGAGCGTCGATCACCCGCGGACTGGGAGCCGGAGGATACCCCGAAGTCGGCTCGAAGTGCGCCGACGCATCCCGCGAAGCGCTGGAAAAAATAATGGACGGAGCAGACCTCGTCTTCCTCACCGCAGGAATGGGCGGCGGAACCGGAACAGGCGCCGCGCCAATCATCGGCGAAATCGCGCGCAAGCAAGGCGCAATAGTCATTTCAATCGTCACTTACCCCTTCGCGCTGGAAAGAGCAAGGCTCGAGAAAGCCGACCAGGGACTCGACGCACTAAAGCCAAACAGCGACACGATAATAGTCATCGACAACAACCGCTTAGTGCAAATCGTGCCCAACCTTCCAATCGACCAGGCATTCAACGTGGCGGACGAAATCATTGCCCGCGCAGTACGCGGAATCACTGAAACAATCACAACCCCCTCCCTCATCAACCTCGACTTCGCCGACGTAAGAGCGGTAATGTCGAACGGCGGAGTTTCAATGATTGCAGTCGGAGAAGCAAAGGGAACCAACCGCGCCAAGGAAGTAGTCGCAAACACGCTCAACCATGCATTGCTGGACGTCGACTACACGGGAGCAACCGGAGTGTTGCTTCACATTACCGGCGGGCCAGACATGACGCTCGGAGAATGCAACCAAATCGGAGAAGCGCTGACCGAACGCGTCGACCCCAACGCAACAGTCATCTGGGGAGCGCGCATCGACCCGCACTTCGAAGGCAAAATCGAGGCAATCGCAATCTTCACCGGAATCACGAGCCCGTACCTCCTCGGAAAAAGCACCCGCGAATCCACGACTAAACGCGGCTCTGAAGACATCAACGAAATCGAGTTCCTGTAACGCTGACGCCTCACACAACGTTTTCTTTTTGCGGCCGGTTTTCGGCCGGACCTTAAAACTGTTGCGACCGAGAAATCCGCTGGCATTTAGCCAGCTGGATGAATCGGCCGACGGCAACCCACCGGCAAGCCACTGGGTTCGTGCTTTAAGAGGCAGATTTTTGTTTTTTTAGTATGCTGCGAACGTTCAAGTTTCGTTTGTATCCGTCAAGAGTACAGCAACGTATTCTCGGACGGACGCTTGAAACTTGTAGAATTCTTTACAACAACGCCCTTGCCGAGCGAAAAAGTGCTTGGGAAAAAGAATGCAAAACCATTCGGTACTACGAGCAGCAAAATAAATTGCCCGCTCAGAAAGAGGCAGAGCCTCTTTTACGAGGAGTGCATTCGCAGGTTTTGCAAGATGTTTTACGCAGGTTGGATAAGTCTTTCAAAAATTTTTTTAGGCGAGTGAAAAGCGGTGAGAAGCCGGGTTATCCGCGCTTCAAAGCCGCAAACCGCTTTGATAGTTTTACGTACCCCCAGTTTGGCAACTGTTTTGAGACGCGAGGTAGGAAGTTATGGCTTTCAAAAATAGGAGAGCTAAACATAAAGTTGCACCGCGAACTACCTGCCGACGCAAAAATCAAGACCTGCACGGTAAGACACGACGCAGATCAGTGGTTCGCTTGTCTTGTAGTCGAGTTGCCGGATGCGCATGCAGCATCACGCGAAATCAAATCAGCGGTTGGCATTGACTTAGGCATTGCCAACTTAGTTGCATTGAGTAACGGCGAAACCATCGAGAATCCACATTGGCTTAAGCAGAGCGAGCAAAAACTCGCGGTAGCACAGCGTTTGCTTGCTAGAAAGAAAAACGGTTCAAAGAAACGGGAAATACAGCAGTTGCGCGTCGCTAAGCTTCATCGCAAGATTAGACGGCAACGCACCGATTTTCTTCACAAACTCAGCAGAACGCTAGTTAATTCTTTTGACTTGATTGTATTCGAAAATCTGAATATCAAGCAAATGATGACCAAAAGTTATGTTGCTAAGTCAATTGCTGACGCGGCTTGGCGCGAGTTAGTGTTTTTTACGCGGTACAAAGCGGAAGAAGCTGGTGCCGTCGTACAATTCGTGGAAGCCGCAAACACTTCGCGGCAATGCAGTTCCTGCGGCATGATGGTGTTAAAGGCATTGCAAGAGCGCGTACACTCATGTCCTTCGTGTGGACTGGTAATAGGTAGGGATATTAATGCTGCAAAAAACATTTTAACGAAAAGCACCGTCGGACGGACGGAAAGAGCCTGTCGAAGCACCGCGATAGCGGGCTGTTGAAACAGGAAGCCCACGACTTCGGTCATGGGTACGTCACCTCTTTTTATTGCACGCCTTCCAACTCAGTGCAGGTAATTTGAAATGACTAAAACAATTGCTTTAAACCTCAAGGCCTACGCCGAAAGCACTGGAGAAAACGCGTTGGCGCTCGTCGAAGACGCCGACGCGGCGGCAAAAGACTTTCCCGGCATTCAAACAATCGTCGCAGTACAGGCGCCGGAACTGAGGTGGATTTGCGACAAGAAATTCAGGTACGCGAAAATCTTTGCGCAACACGCAAACCCGAACCCGCAAGGCGCATTCACCGGCTCCGTAACCCTGGAAGCAATCAAGTCATCCGGCGCAGTTGGAACGCTGTTGAACCACGCCGAGAAAAAAATCTTGTTAACGGACGCCGCGAAAACCATTTCCCGCGCAAACGCGCTGGGTTTGCAAACCATTGCGTGCGCCAAAGACGTGCTGGAAGGAGAAGCGCTGGCGGAACTCAAGCCAACTGCCGTCGCAGTCGAACCCCCCGAACTAATCGGAAGCGGAGTAAGCGTAAGCAAAGCCAAGCCAGAAGTCGTGCAAAACGCGGTAAAAAAAATCAAGCACGCCAACCCCAAAGCACAAGTGTTGGTCGGCGCGGGCGTTTCAACGCCGGAAGACGTACGAAAATGCTTTGAACTCGGCGCGGAAGGAGTGCTGCTGGCAAGCGCGTTCGTGAAAGCAAAAGACCCCGAGCAATGGCTGCGGGAAGCGTTGGAAGCAATTCCTTAGAAAAACTACATTCTCTTAGGCGTGTTTATTCCCAAGAGCCCCAAGCCGTTTTCCAAAACAATCGAAGCAGCTTTTACTAACGCGAGCCTGCGGGCAACCGCTTCGGAAGACTCGGCTTTGAGAACAGGACAGGCTTCGTAGAAAGAACTGAAGTCCGCGCACAGCCTCAGCAGGTAGTCGCACACGACGTGCGGCGCAAGAGAACCCGCGGCGCCTTGAACGACGAGAGGATAGTCGGCGAGCGAGCGCGAAAGCCGTTGTTCTTCCGGCGCAAGCGCTCCCTTGAAAACCGGCTTCGTCTTTCCCGCCTTGCGCAAAATGTTGAAGCAACGCACGAGAGTGTACTGCGCGTACGCGCCGGTGTCGCCCTCGAACGAAACCACTCTCTTTAAGTCAAACAAAATGTTTTTCTCCGCGCCGACGCGAAGGAACGCGAACTTGGTTGCGCCGACGCCTACTGCGCGCGCGGTTTCCTCAACTTCCTTCTCCGAATACTCTTCGCCCGTGCGTTCCTCGGTCTGCGTCTTTCTCTCGAGAATCTCGTTCTTCGCCTCTTCCGCGGCTGCGGAAAGCAGGTCTTCAAGCAAGACGATTCTTCCCTCTCTCGTCGAAAACTTTCCTTCAGGCAACGAAATCAAGCCGAATCCAATGTGCTTCAACCGATCCGCGTACGGCCTGCCCAGCAACTCAAGGATTTTGAACACTTGGCGGAAGTGCATGTTCTGGTCCGAGCCGGTTACGTAAATGCATTCGTCGAACTCGTGCGTCTTCCAACGCCACTCCGCAAGAGCCAAGTCCCGCGAAGAATAGAGGGTAGTGCCGTTCGAGCGCAAAATAACCAGGTTAGGCAGGCCATGTTCCTCGAGTTTTGCAACAGTTTCCCCCGTTTTTTCCTTGAACGCGATTCCTTTCTTCACGGCCTCTTCGACCAACGGCTTTGCGGGAACCGAAAAGTCCGTGTCGAACAAAATCTCGTCAAAAGAAACGCCTAGCAACCCGTAGTTCTTTTTCAGCGCAGGCATGCTGAGTTCGCGCAAGCGCGTCAACTCGGCGGCGACTCCCTTGTCGCCCGACTCCATTGCCTCGAGAACCGAGCGCACCTGCTTCTGGAGTTCTTCACTGCCCTCGACTTCCTTATTTATCCTGACGTAATGGTCCAGCAACGCCTTCTCGCCGGACAAGTTTTGCGCGCCGTACTTGCGCAGGCCCACTAAAAGCATTGCGACCTGCGTTCCGGCTTCGCCCAAGTAATTCGAGCCAACGACTTTCCAGCCCCTTGCTTCGAGGAGCTTTTTCAACGCGGCGCCGAGAATAGTGGAACGAATGTGGCCCACGTGCAAAGGCTTGCCCACGTTGGGACTCGAGTAGTCGATTACGGCGGTCTTGCCTTTTCCCCCGGAACCAGTGCCGTAAGCGCTTTCCTGCTTCAACGCCTCGGCAATTGCTTGCGCAATAAGTTCTTGTGAGAAAAAAAAGTTGACGAAGCCGTTTACTGCCTCGCAGGACGAAAATTCTTTGCCGAGCTCCGGCTTCAGCGACCCGGCAATCTGCTTCGCAAGCTCGACGGGATTTTTTCCGCTTTTCTTGGCTGCCTCGAAGCACGCAAACGCCAAGTCGCCTTGTTCCCTGTGCCTGGGCCGCTCTACTTTCGTGCCGGCAGCTATTTTGAGGCGCTTTAGTTCGGCGGCAACCAAGGCTTCCGCCGCGGAAAGAGTTTTTTCGGCTACGCAAGTCATTTTACTCGAAATTAACAAGCCGCCAAACCTTTTTATTTCATGTGCAGTCAATCTAGTTACTATAGTTATATTCGCAAACGAGGGGGATTGAATCATGGCAGAAGCGCCGGTAGGCAAAAAGAGTTTTTACGCAATGCTTGAAGACAAGTGGTATGCTTTCGCCGACTGGGTCGTGCAGAAACTCCACATTCCTCTCGACAAGTACTTCGTCAACCCCCTGGAAGACCACGGCATTCCCTCGTTCCCCGTCGCCGTCGTCATCGCCATTGCGTTGATCGGAGGCATTGCGTTCCTCGCCCTCGGAGGAATCGCGCCTTCCGCAGTCACTCTCTCGGTGAGCGTCACCGCGGCAGGCGAGCCCGTTGACGGAGCGCAAGTCAGCCTGGCTTACGGAACAGAAAAACTCGAGGCCGAGACAGTAAACGGAATAGCCGAGTTCGCAAACGTTCCAACAGGCCAGCAAGTTACCCTAACCATAGACAAAACGGGCTACACCAAAGTAACGAAGCGACTGAAGCCGTCGGCCACGCCCGTCGCAATCCGCTTGGAGCTCAAGGTGGCGTCAGAAGAGGAAAAAGCCAAGGCCTTCCTCAAGACGCAAGGCTACACCGACGAACAACTGAAGAGCATGCCCGCCGACGAGGCAATGCGCTTGGCATCGCGCCTCGGATACGCCGCGGCAGGCGGGCCAATGATTACAATGTACGTGCAACTCGAAGAACCACTGGGCGACCCCGTTTCTGACGCAAGCATTGTTTACGAAGCAGGCAGCGTAAGCGACGCCGCGACAACCGACTCGGACGGCAAGGCAATGATTAACGTCCCCGATGGAGCGAGCGTAACTGCAGCCGCCTCGAAAGACGGTTACGAAACAAAGAGCGCGAGGTTCACGGCCAGCGCCGACGCAACCCAGAAAATCACGCTCAGAAAACAAACGATACTCCCATACGCAGGCGGAAACGACGTTCCCTCGCCGAACACCGCGCCGGTTCGCTTCTCCTCCGTTAAAGTACGCATTCGCGGAACCGACCCCGCCACAAACGAGTCGCTTGATGTTCCCAACGCAACGGTAACGCTGTTCCGTGAAGACAACGAAGCAATAAACACAACCAACGGCTCGTCTTCAGCCGACGTAGTAATTAACGCACAAGCAGGCGACAAAGTCTATGCAAGCGTTGAAGCAACTGGCTTTGCACGCGGCAAAAGCGTAACAAAAACAGTGGAAGCGGACAAAGCCACGCTCTTACCCGTTTTCTTAGACAAGGCCACGCCTTACCACAATCCCGACGGGTCGGTAAACCCCGACGGCAACGTAGACCCGATTACGGTAACCGTGAAAACCCAGACGGGCCGCCCGGTTTCCGGAGCAAAAGTGTTCCTGTTGGACGCGCTGGCGGGAACCCAGTGGGGAAACCAAACCACACCCTCGAACGGCTCGGTCACGTTCTCAGACATTCCGCTTGAAACACGGGTCATCGCAATCGCAATGCAGCCCAACTTCGTCACGAACGTAAGCGGCGAACTCGAAATAGGAGCCGACTTGAACGCAACCCTCACGCTCACGGCGTCGACCGACAACAACTCCGCCAAAATAGACGTCACCGCCCTTGACTTTTACGACAAGCCGGTCAAAGACGCTTACGTAACAGTTACACTCGACGGATTCCTGCCGCTTCCAAACGGCGTTCTGACGGACGCGCGCGGCAAGGCGTTGCTGGCCGACCTGCCGCTTGGCAAGTCGGCGAACGTCAGCGGCGTAAAAGGCATTTTTGAAGACAAAACGCAGGGCACGCAAGGCCCCATGACAGCCAAACGATACAACTTAACGCTAGTGCTCCTCCCGCCGCAAGTGACCGTCACTTTCAAGGCAGTCGACTACTTCACCGGAGAGAGCCTCACCGCAAACAACCCGCTTTTCTCGGTTTACGTGGGAGACACTGCAACCACGGCTCTGGCGTCATGCCAGCAGGCTTCCAGCAGCGGCTGCAGCCCTGAAAAAGCCGTTTTCTCAAGCATACAATACGCCTTGCGCGTCACCGCCAACGGCTACATTCCGACTACCAGCACGTTCAACCCCGAAGCCGGAACTACGCCAGTAATTGAAGTCAAGCTCACGCCCTCCGGATGGACGCAGTTGGTAACTCCCCCCGAAAACGTCGCGGCAACTCCCTTCGGCACTTCTTCAGCCGAGCTGACACGCGGAAGGAAAATAAGTTTCGCGCCAGCCGAAACCGAAATAGAACGAGAACGCTACCTCGGCTCAGACCCGACGGGCGCCGCACGCTACGTGACAGGAACGCCAGCTCTGCAAGTAGGCCAAGCGTATTACCTGACGTTCCAGCTCTACATGCCTGAAAACGCGACTGAAGCGGGCATATACGTGCAAGCAGGCGACAAAACCAGCGTCCTGGCGGACGACGCAGGAATACTGCGCAGCTTCGACTGGAACGCCAACGAAACCATTTTCGCCGAAGCACGCGGTGCAGTAACTTCAACGCGCGGCTTCACCACCACTTCCTGCGGCGCAAGCGAGTCCTCGAACGGCTTGTACAAAGGAGTTTACTTCAAAATCGAGAACAACGGAAACAACTACGGAACGGTTAACATAGTAGTGCCTTTCTTCGTAACCAGCAAGGCAAGAAACCAAATCAACTTCACTTACTCCGCGTACGCCGTGCTCCCCGACGGAGTAATACGCGCGCCCCTCGACCCCGCGCTCGGAAGCAACCCCAACCAGCGAGGCAAGTGGTGCAAGGCCGCAATGCACTCGATAGTCTATAACGTAAGCGACGAACAAGTGAGCCACACTTCTTTCCACTGCGGCTTGCAAGGCTGCGTGCAAGTATCCTACGAACAACCCGGCGGAGCGCCCGCCGGCGGCAACGGCTACGCCGCCGTGGTTTCACTCGACCAGCAAAGCAACGTGTCGATAAACTACGCCGTAACGGACTTCAACCTCGCCAACCCCGACACGCCAACCCAACTTAAACTCACTATTACGCCTGAAAAAATGACTCTCGATCGGTACGACCCGGAGACGAGAAACCAGTTTTCAGTCAACGTCTCCAGCCTCACTCCTGGGCTAAACCGCGGCACGGTAACGCTTGAAAGCAGGACTGCAAACCCGATTGCGCCAGGCCTGGCCGACGTTTTCTTCGACTACGGAGACAAATTCCCGCAGTTCCAGTCCTACCTGCTGTTGTACGGCGAAACGCACGCCACCCTCGGCAACACGTATTACTTGAGTTACGAAGCAAACGAAGACGTACAAGGCGGAAGCCTCGTCCTTAAAATAAAGAACGGAGACGGCGAACTCGTTTCCCCAACCGACAGCACCATAACCGGAGCGTGGAGCCACTCTTCCAACGAAGCCGATCCTAACACAATCCTGTTGTTCACCGACCCCGTAATGCCGGCCGACGCCGTTTACGTAAGGCTTGACTACGACTCGCTTCCACCGGACTGCCGCGACACCGAAATCGTTGCCTTGCCGCTGCCGAACTGCTTTGAATACGATTCGACAACGCAACTGCTTAGGTTCGACGCAAGCTCGCCCAACACCTTCGGCCGAGAATGTCCGTTGTACAACGTAGACCCCAACAACGTCAGCGAATTCGACGGCGCAGTACGCTTCAACGTGTTCTGCCTTGGACTAAACGCGCAGCCGTACACCCTGAAAGTCAAGAAAAACCCCGCGCCAGTAGCAGCCAGCTTCGGAACAGCAGCAAACGTGAAGTCGGTCTACTACTCGGACTTTTCCGCAATGGGGTACTCGACCGGCTGCGGAGAATACCCCGCTCCCAAGATTTACTTGATTGCCAACAACAAGCAACTCGGAGAACTCGACTACCCCTACCTGAGTTACAACGGAGTCCTCCACAGCGTAGTCGACAAAATAACGCAACCCGGCGCCTACGTCTACGTAGTAAACGAAGGAATGGAACAAAAACTACTTCTCGGAAGCTCGAACGTAACCCTCGGCGAGTTCAACGGAGACTTGAACCGCCAGCAAGTGCGGGAAATTCTCGAGAAAACCGTTTTCCGCAGAGCCGACACGCGGACGCAGGCAACCGCTGCCGAAGCGGGATTCCCTTACTCCGCGTTTTCAACGCGCCAAATCAAGTACTCCTGGGGCTCGCTACGCATGTCAAGCACCAACGACCCGACTTCGCCCGACTGGGTCAACAACTACGATGAAGTCACCGACTGCGACCTGACTAACAAACGCGGAGTTTTCGTCAAGTCGCTCAACCCCCGCGACAACACCTGGCACGAAGGCCAAGTAGAATGGAACGCAATCGGAGAAACAGCCAAACTGACGTCCGAGCAGTACCTGCAGTCCACCGAATTCGGGTCAGTCTGCGGACTAAAGCTCGAAGGCGCGAACGCAACTTCGACAGCGTTATGCGGAACGGGCTACTGGAGCTGCGGCGGAGGCTGCGTGCTGCCAAAACCCGTTGTCTTCGTCGACGGAACGCAGGTTGACGACGTTGCTTGTATGACGGATACTCTTTTGAGTAAGATGACTGAACACAACGTTGATATCGACGTAGGCATAATGGGCACAATAAGTTTTACGCTAAATGAAATGATGACAGACACCACAAGTGACGAAGCCCGCGGAGAAGGCGTTGAGAAAGCAAGAATGTTGACTCCCGTTAAAGACTTATATTTCCTGCACACGCCGTCCTGCAACATCTGGCGCTACTGGAAAAGAGGACTAACGAAGACTTACAACTGCGAATGGCTTTGTTACAGCGACATAATGTCGTTCGAGGCATACGACTTCGTCAACCCGTTCTCTAAAACCAAGCAAACCATTGTAACCTGTCCAAAAGCAACTAGCGGCGACTTCGACGCAAACCACTGCAACCCCGACACCATCGCCGAATTAATGGCCGGCGAAGGAGTCAACGAAGGCGACTATACTCTATTAGAAGAACCTGGAAAAACGCTGTTTGAATTCAGTTCGGTAATTCCCGGAAAGAACTTGGTCTTCACAACGGAATCACTTAAGGTAGACCCGCACGCTTTCGTTTGCACCTGCGCAGGTGCTGCGGGCGGTGACTGCAGTGCCCTTGATGTATACTACTCCAGTGACACTATAGACTGTCCTGCCGCAGCAATATGCGATCGCACAAGCTATTTCGACACTAGCCGCTCAGGCGGAGTCCACGTCGAACAAAACGCGGGCGGCGTATGCGACGCAATGATAGTAAAGAACGAGTGCATCTTCAGCGAAGGAAACGGAGAAATATGCAAAACGGGCTGCGGCTACGAAAACCAAACCTGCTGTCCCGACCGCATTTGCTACAACGGACTAAGCTGCAGCAACGGCTATTGTTCAACCCTCGAAACAAGGTGCGGTGAAAGGCGTGGTTCAACACCCTGCGAAAATGACCCGCGTTGTAGCCTGGATACCGCTTCAGAGGGCAAGGGCCTGCGACCATTCGTAAATACTACTGGCGGAGTTGAAGTATGCGACTACGATTGCAACGGTGGAACCTTCGACGAGATACAAAACCGCTGTGTTGACTAAGCAGAAACCAGCGCACAGACAAGCGACGCGACGGAAAACAACGCGTTTTCTTCGCGTACGCTAAAGCCACGGCCGGAAGAGGGAGGCCACGCGGGGTCGGGAACGCGCAGCACTGCGCTTGACGCCCACGACCCGTCAAGCGAGTTGTTAGCCACAAGCCAGTCTACGCCGCGGCTTAATGCGCGCGATGCTAACGCTGTCGAAAAAGCGTCGGAACCATTTTCGCCCCACCCGCCGTCCGCGTTCTTGGAAGACTCGAGCCACGCTGCTGTTTTTTGCAACCGCTGACTGCCGTAACCCAGTTCTTTAAGCGCTTCAACGGCAAAAGTCGTTCCGTAGTATTTGTTCGGCCACCAGTATGCCTGCCAAAAGCCTTCAGGACCCTGTTGGGAAAGCAAGTACGCTACTGCCGCAGACTCGTTGAATTCCGAGCCGGTTTCCTTCAACGCCATTACCACGTTGGCTGAAACGTCCGGAACAGGCTCGCACCACGCGCCACACTCCTTCAAGAAATAAGGAGGAGCCAAGTAAGTGGAATAACCACCGTTTTTCTCGTGCCGCTTGAGCAACGCAATTGAATCGCTTAAATCAACGCCAGGGGCTTCGCGGTGAAGCACGCGAACCGCGAAAGCAGTGGAGTCTGCGTCGGACTGGTTCCAAGCAACTCCGTAAGCCCACCCACCGTCTGCACGCTTGGCCGTCTTAAGAAAATCAATTGCCTTCTGCAGCGCTTCCTCGCTTGCAGGGGTCGAAAAACCCTTTTCCTTAGCCTCCGAAACCGCCAGCGCGACGTACGCAGTCACCCACTCGTCAGCAGTAGAATCCAACGGCGGCATGTAGAAGTCGCGCCACGAGCCGTCGAAAGACTGTTTCTCAGCCAAGAAATCAAGCGCGTCCAGAGCAGCAGCGCGCACGCGCGCCTCGCGCTCCGCCGATTGAATTAACGCGTAGGAAAAGCACGCTAAGAGAAAAAGCGCGAACAAGAAAACCGGCGCGTTGCGCATTAAATCAACCGAAGTTATAGAACCACGCGAGTGCAGCAAAGAAAGCGAAGTAACACGCGTAAACCCACGGCTCGGGGTCGTCGCGCGACAGCGTGAAAAACAACGCAGCCGCGCCAAGAACCAACGCGAACGGCCACAGCGCAGGCAGGGCCATCAGCAACGGAACGCAGAGAAACGCCGCGAAAACCATTACCGCCGTAACAATTCGTCCCCCGCGTTCTCCCAGCAAAACAGGCAAGGAATAGACCTTCATTTTGCGGTCTCCTTGAACGTCCTTCAAGTCACGGATTCCCGCGGACAAAGTGAACGCGACTACCACGGTCAACGCTATCTCGAGCGGAAACTTGTCGAAAGACGAGAAAGAACGCACTGCCCAGAATCCAGCCAACATTGCAAGCAGAGTCAGTAATGAAATCACCAGCGACGAAAGAATTGGAACGCGCTTGAAGCGCGGGCCGAACGAGTAAAGGAACGCCAGGGCGTTGCCGGCAAGCACGAGAACAAGTATTTTTTCGTTTGCGCAGAAAGCGAACAAGAACGCCAGAACCGCGAACGCGGCGGCTACGAAGACTGCTTCCTTCTCGGAAAAACCATCGAACAATGGCCGCTTGCGTTTCTTGAACGCGTCTCCTTCCTTATCCGACAAGTCGTTGAGCCAAACGTGCGACTGGAAGCTAAAGAAAACAGCTGCGAGAGCAGCTGCGCAAGTAATCAGTATTTTCGCAGTAAGCGCGGGAACGAATCCGGGGCCTATTTTCAAGGCGATAAACATTCCGGCGACCGTCGCAAGCGCGTAATGCAGGGAATTCAGTACTCGGACGTTGCGCAAGACTGCAAACAGTTTTTTGCGTTCCTCGAACAAAAACGCCCCGACCACGGTGCTCAGAAGAGACAAGAGGAATAGCGTCCCCAGTTGCGCGTCTTCAATCCGCTGTCCCCAGGCGAGAAACGGCGCAGGCAAGTAACCGGCCAAGTAAGTAACTACGTGCGCCGCGACCGCGCCTGCCGCGGCTCGCCAAATGCTTCGCGTCTTGTAAAGTATGTAGGCGGCGACGAAGAAACAAACTATGAGTCCTTCCAAGCGGATTCCCAGCGTGGCTCCTTCGGTTATTCCGAATCCAAGCAAGTTGTTTAGCCACAGCGAAGGGTCAGTGAAATACCTTACTTCAAGTCCTTTGCCGCCGGTAACAAAAAAGTCTAGGAACGGCGGCAGAATGATTACCGGAATAAGGAAAACGCTTTTTTTCACTACGTCGAAAAAGCGTTGGCGCGTCAGCAAAGCCACCGCGCCTGCAATCGAAGCCAATACCGACAAGTAGAACGGCGCTTCGTAAACTATTCGCTGCAGCGTCCAAAGCGTTCCCCCCGACTCGAGCAAGCCTTCGAAAACGCTGCGCGCCGCAATGCACGCGAGTATAACCGCAATTGCCTGCCACCACGGCGCGTCATACTCGTCGACTAGTTTGAAGAGAGAGTCTAACGCTTTTGCTAAAGATGATGCCATTGAGCAACTGCAAGGCAGCCGCATAATAAAAGCTTTTTATTCCGTTCCCGCCTCAAGTGGTACATGGCAATTCCTGCGTTCTTGATGAAAGCGTACTTCTCGGCCGAAGACGCGTACTACAAGCTGGCCGATTTCCTGCAGAAAAAACTGCATATTCCAGTGTACAAGTATTACATCGAGCCGATCGAAAACACCGGCACGCCCTCTTTCCCGGTGACCCTGGCGTTGTTGGCGGCAATTCTTTTACTGATCGGCGTCGCGATAGTCGGCGCGCCAAGGCTTGCCTTCCAAGTAACGGTAATGCACGGCAGCATTCCCGTCGAAGGCGCGCAAGTGACTTTAAGCGGCGGAAATTATTACGTTGAACTGGCGACGGACGACAACGGAGTCGCCTTGTTCGAAGACCTTCAAGACGGCGCCAAACTCGACTTGGCCGTAAACAAGGAAGGCTATCGAAGCAAGCAAGCCACTATCACGGTAAAGAAAGAGGGAACTACCGTCAAACTGTTTCGCGAAGGAGAAGCCGAAACCGGCGCAGGAGGGGAAGTAAGCGTTTCCGTCGTAGTCACGAACGATGCAGGCGCGCCAGTCGGCGGCGCAAGCGTTTCCTACCAGTTTGAACAGCAAGCCAACGCCGGCAGCACCGACTCGGAAGGAAGATACGCGTTCGGCGCCACGCAAGGCACGGCAGTGTCGGTAACCGTTTCCAAAACAGGTTTCCAAACCGCCACCTCCTCGTTCACTGCAAGCGAAGGCTTCAGCAAAACAATTGCACTAACGCTCCTGAGCACCGACCCAAGGCTTGGCCTGCGGGGAACGGGACTGCCGGTTCCAAGCGACGGAGTCAACACCAACGGCTCCGGCGACACCGAGTACTCCGGCATAACCGTTGAAGTAAAGGGAAAGAACGGCACAAACTACACTTCCGCTAGAGTAAGGTTGTACAACGCGCGCAACGACGCAAAAATCAATGAAGCAACGGCCACGGCACGCCAGGCGGCCGCGTTCAGCCGGATAGCGGTAGGCACTGAAGTCTACGCAATTGCCGAAGCAACCGGCTTTTCATCAAACAAGAGCAACAAAACTATCATTACCAGAAGCCAGACGCGCATCGTCCTCGAAATAACTAATCTTACTCAAATGACTTACAACCCGGCTACAGGAGAATGGTGCGACTCAAGCGGCCACTGCATTCACATAAACCCGGACACCGGCGACTACGAAGACGACAACGGAACCGAAGTCAGCGAAGAAACGCTCGCGACAATGGGCGTTACGCTCGACGTCTATGCAGTAGACAACGCGACGGGAAGGACGGCGGCCAGCGCGCAAATCGCTTTACAGGACGCGGCAGGAGCGCCGTTATACGAAGCACGAGCGAATGCCGCGGGTAAAGCGTCTTTCGCAGACTTGACGCTCGGAAGCAGCTTCACGATATTCGCTTCAAAGACGGACTACTTCCCTTACTGGAGTCCCGCTCCATTCGAAGCAGGCTCCGCACCCAACTACACGGCGCGATTGGTTAAAGGCGACGAGAACAACAGCGGAAATCTTTCAGCGCACGTTTACGCTTTAAACGGAACGGGGCCGGTGAACATCACGAACGCAGACGTTTCACTCGTCGTCAACGGCACGCGTTGGCCGGAAACAAAGAAGACTGACAGAAATGGAATCGCCGTGTTCAAGCCGCTGCCGGTAGGAGTTACCGCAGTTGCGGACGCGTCCATAGACCAATTTACTGCAACAAACTCGACGACAATACAGAAGGGAAGCAACGGCCTCGAACTGCTCGTGCTTACGCCCGAATACAATCTGACCGTCAACGTGGTGGACTACGTGCGCAATACAAGCACGGCCGCGAACGTAAAAGTATACTGGCCCGACGACTCCAGCGAAGCCAACTTGGTGGCGGCGTGCGACAAGAAAAGTTCTGAAAACTGCCTTTTCACGCTCTACACTCAAAGAAACTACTTGATTAAAGCCGAGGCAAGCGGCTTTGCAACCATTTCACGGCGTTACATGGCCAGCGACGCTTCCACGCGCGAGGCCAGCATACTCATTCAAATGATTCCCTTCACGGGCAACCTCCTGTTGTACGAAGGACTGTACTACTACGACGAAAGCGGAGCAGAACACCAGCAAGCGCCCGGCGAACCTCTTCCCGGCATGTGCATCGGCGAAGGCTGTCCGCCATCAAACTACATGGCCTTCGGCTACTGGGCGTTCGAGTTGCGGCCCACTCAAGTCTACCACGCCAAGTTCATGCTTTACTTGAAGAACAACACGCAGGAAACCGTTTTCTACGTGCGAGCTGGCGAAACAAACCGCAGAACGACCGACACGGGATCCGACAACGCGGCCATAGCAAAAATGTTTACCGACTTAAGCGGAACAGTGTTCGACTCCCAATTGTTCGACTCCGTTACGGGAAGCAAGGGACCTAGTTGCCCGAGGCCAACCGCGGCGCAGGAAGACGGTTTATACAAGTGGATGGAAGTCCGCGTTTCAGCAGAAAACTATTCAAGCCAATTCGTTGAAGTCAGCGTCCCAATAATTGCGACTTCAACCAACCACAACCAATTCACTTTATACTACCGCGCAGCAGCGCGCGTGAACGACTCGAGTTACTTGACCGAGCCGCTGGATGAAGCGTTCACTCCCTCGACCGAATCTTCAAAGCGCTGCAGCGCAAATTCGAAGACCGCCAACTTCACGAAGCCCTCCGGAGAACTAAGCTACTCCTTCTCGTGCACGGACAAAGGATGCATCAAGACGTCGTACCGGCAAGGCGACAGGAAAGGCGGAAGCAATTTCGCAGTAAGCATTCCACGCACAGTAGACGAAAGCGAAGGCTCGGCCGACCTCCTGCACGCCAACTACACAGTCATCGACTTCAGCCCCGCGCTGCCCGACTCGGATGAAGTCGACGAATATTCCTTCGGAGAAATGCCACGCGACAGGCTGTGGTCGTGGCCGGTAGGCGAAGAACACCCCGAATTCAGGTGGACTACAGGAAACTTCGAGTACTACACTCAAGTAACCAGCACCAAAAAACAAGGCGAAGTTATTCTAACGCCGCTGGAAGGCGAACTCGCGGACACTTTGCTGAACATCGTGCACGAACTCAAAAACAAGGCGAGCTTGGAAACGGTTTTGTCGTTAGTATACGAAAAAGCCGGCACGCCTCCAAACAGCACCTACCTGCTAAGATACAATTCAACGACGCACCAGCTCGACTTGTTCCTCGCTTCAGACACGGCGTTCGAGCATCCCATCGAACAAATAGGCATGATGGTAACCCCAGTGTTCCCAGCGGACGCCGTTTACTTGAAGCTGGACTCTACGAGCATGCCCAGCGACTGCCTTACGTCGGAACTCTATTCCCTGCCACTGGTCGCAGTCACCCCAAACGACGTGACGAAGTGCATTGAATTCGACTCACAGACAGAACTGATAAAAGTCGACGCCAGCAAACGAAACCCATTCGGCCACGGCGAATGCAACGCATACTCCCCGAACCCCAACGACTTCCATATGAACATGCGCGGGGAAGTCGTAAATCTTACTGTGTCACCCGCCTGCGGCCCCGGCGGCCCCTTGTTATCGAAAACAATCAGCATTCGAGTTATAGGCGGCGGGTTTGCGACGCACGCGCTATCCATTGTTCCGGCATGGAAAGCGGGCTACAACGGCGTCTACGTGCCTCCAACCCAGAAAGAATTGTGTGGAACGGATGAAGCCTGCAGCGAAACCCACATCACAAACTTGATTCAGCCGGTCGTGGTAATAAACAACCGCCAGTACGGGTCTCTCGAGCCAACTCAAATAATCTACACTCCCCAAAATCCAGAGTGGCCGCAGAAAATAATTTCCTTGCCGCAGAGCATGCTCGACGGCCCCGGCGTCTTGCCGCTAGTAATAGACTTAGGCGCATCTCTGGAAGACGTGGTTCAAAGAATAAAAGTCGTGAGCGGAGACGTTGAACTAGGAAGGTACAGCGTGTTTCCGAATGAACCGCCACTTGACAAAGAAAGCGCCCACGAGGCGCTGAGCAACACCGTTTTCTTCAGGCGAGCGGAAGAAGACATGGGCTTTCCTTACACTGCCTTCGTTCCCTCTGATGACTGGACGACTAAGCCAATTCGCTTCTACTGGATTTCGAACAGTGGACGCGTACCCTACGTCGTCATCGAATCCTCCAACTGCACGGATGACAACGAACGCGGCTTTTTCGTAAACAGCCTCGGAAAATCCGACGGCAAGTGGTCGGAACTCGACTCAACTTACTGGTTAGACCAAAGCAAAAGCGAAGTAGTTTCAATCACGCCCGGCTCTTACGCCCTCCTGTCCGGCGACATGAAGTGCACGCACGCGCCGGAGTCGACAAGCCTGTGCGGCAGCCACTACTTGCAATACGAGTCGTGTCCGTACAACCCGGATTCGATGACGCGCGACTGCTCGAACTGCTTGATTCCAGCCGACTGGATTTACGAAGACGCTTACCTTGAGTCAAAAGACTGCTTGAACTACGGCGGATACAACCAAAGCAAAGTGGGCGCGGGACTGATAACGACGAACTTTTGTACGACGGGAGCGGAAGAGTTGCCCTCTTGCATGCTTAAAGGAGCGTGCCTGCTGCAAACACAGGCCGCCTGCGGCGACGAAGCAGTATTCAATGGAACGTGCGAAGGAACGTGGAGTACGGGAGGCGGAACAATGGGAAACTCCTGCGCCTTCCAGCCGCTCACCAGTGGAACGAATTGCAACAACTACCAGTTCAACCAGTGCAACCGAGAGTGCGAGAGCCAGTACGATGATTGCATGACAGAGCACTTACCAGGCGGCGGATTCTTCACTTACTGCTCGTCTGACCCCTATTGCACATTGCAGTGTATAAATGAACATAACGCGTGCGGGGAGGAATGTCAACAAGACTACAGCTGTGATTCGTGCTGGCCCAACCTGTTTGACAGCGGCGTCAGCTGCTATAACCCAACGTCATGGCACGCGGAAATCGCGAGAACCTGCGAGTTCAACCACGCCGACTCCGCGTACTCCGCTGTCGACGATCCCTGCCGCCTCTTCCAACTCAAGAAAGTACCCTTCTGCGGCGAAGGATGGGCGGGGTGGATCGGCGGCGTAGTCGAATCATAGCGGTTTGAAACCAATTCTTTTTATTGCCTCTCTCCCTCGAACTTAAGAGGCGCGGGTTTAATGAGTGACGACGAGCAGACTACTGGACTCGACAAGAAAAAAATTGCTTTAATCGCAGGCGTTGCGGTAGTCGCAGTCGCCGCAATAGCGTACTACTTCCTAGTAATCGCGGCTCCAGCTGAATCCGCCGTCTTCACAGTTACAGTAATCGGGGCCGAAGGAGAAAAAGTCACTGGCGCCATAGTCGAAGTATTTGACGGCGCGGACTTGATTGCAAGCGCGACGACGGCCGACGGACGCGCAGAACTGCCGGAACTCCCGAAGAAACTGCTGTCAATACGAGTCACTACTCCAGACGGCAAGCGCACTGCGCGCTTGGTCGACTTGAGCAGGAGCAAGGGACTGAAAGTCGACTTTTCGGAAGCAGCGGCTGGAAACGAAACCGCCGTGGAAGAAGGCATGCAAGTAGAAGTAAAAGACTCGAAAACCAAGCAAGGCATTGCAAACGCGAAAGTAGTCTACAAAGTCGACCGCAGCACCGAAACAACCACTACCAACGCGGCGGGAAGAGCGACGATATTCGTTTCAACAGGAGTTGCAGTGGGCTTGCGCGTAAGCGCAGCCGGCTACTACACGGAAAGCAGGACGATGATAGCAAACGCCCCCCTCCCGACAATAGAACTCCGCTCAAAAGACCCGTCGGCTCAAATAGAATTCTCAGAGGAAGAAAAACAGGATTACGCCGAAGCAGGCCGCGTGGTAGTACTCGCCGAAGACTTTGACACTGCCGAAAGCATTGAATCGGGAACCGCGTGCGTATTCTCTTCGGAAACGGCTGAACAACTCGGCTGCGCGGACATAATTGAAGGCTCGGCCGAAATCACCGGCCTCGAACTCGGCACAACTTTTTACGCAGTAGTGAACGCAACCGGCTACTACGAGTACTCGAACGCAATGGATTCCGAAAACGCGCCCGCAGTAACAGACCTCACAATAATCAACGCCCGCCTCAAACTCATTCCAACCGAACTTTACGAAAGCGGCGCGCTAGCCTATACCATAATTAGAACCGTTGACGAAAACGGCGCGCCCGTACCCGCAACTGTTCAAATACTTCCCTATCCCTCGCTCGTTCCCCTGCCCGCAAAACAATCCACCGGCGAACTTCAACTAACCCTATCAAACGAATCGACTTTCTACGCAATCGCATACGCCGACGGAAGAGTTCCGGGAATGACCGGCGAATTCGAGGCCGGCTCGAGGCAGACCATTGAATTACCTGCGGCAACCAAGGAAAACTCCGCTTCACTTGAAGTAATCGCAGTAGACGAAGACGACCGCAGCCTAAGCGGCGCGACGGTAACAGTCTTGCTTGACGGACTTCTCGCACTACCGCCGACTCAGACGGCGCTGCGACGCGTTCCAACCCCGAGCGAAGAAGCCGAAATAACTATTCCAACCGAACCAAGCGCCTACTTCCCCGTGCTTCCGCTGGGACTGAACTACGAACTACGCGGCAAGTACCAGAAAGGAGTCGGACAAGGATTCACTGCCTTGGTCGACGACTCGCTGCTCAGACTTCCCCTACTGGTTAATACGGGCTTCATCGACGTGTACGCAACCGACTTTATCACCGGCAAGGGCATTGCAAACGTGAAATTCGAACTGAAAACCGATTCGTCCACTCTAAGCTCGTGCGACGGAAGTCCCTGCATGCTGGTGGCCAGGGCATATTCAACCGGAAGCATCTACGCAACCGCCGCCGGCTACCTGCCGACAACCAGGCCCCTTAACTCAAAGGACGTCGTCGCCGGAGCAACGAAAACCATTTCGCTTTCACTGCTGCCCACGAACGCAGTCAACGCCACGCTAATTCAATTCACTGGCTTGACCGACGAAAACGGCGACGCAGTCTACGACATCGTTAGAGTAAACAACTCCTACTTCGCCAACTTCGTCGTTGCGTCAAACACCGCCGCCCGAACAGGCGCGGCCGTACGCGTCGGAAGCGCCGCCGAAGTAAAGTCCGACAAGGCCGGAATAATCGACTTCGCGCCCCCGGCGAACTTCGAAATGGCCAAGTCAACTTCCT
>JACCLL010000082.1 GCA_013425325.1 Microcaldota archaeon
TTGGAGGCCGGCAACCATTTTTTCCCGCCCGTCGCTACTGCTTTTCGGAATCGTTTTGCTTATTCCCTTCAGCGCTTCGCAGGCAACGTAGTCAGGGGTGGTGGTTTGAACCAAACGGTTTAGCGCGAGGCCTGCTTTTTCAGTTTCCAGGGCCGCCGCGCCTTTAACTGCCCCTTCAAGCACTTCCGGCGGAGTTGGTACGTCGTTGTGCTTGTCGATGACGTACGTTATGATTTCCTCCGCCTCGCGCGCGGGCTTTACGTCTTTCAAATCGCGCGCAATCGTTCCGAGGCTGTGGAGCGCTTCTCCTGCCTCCGCGGGAGTCGGCCCTTTTGCGCCGCCGTATTTTGAGAGAGAGTTTAGAAGTCGTCTCGCGATTTGCTCGTCGTTTACTGCCATTTCATTTCACGTAATGAATCGTGTTGTCGAGTTCGTACAACTGTTTTCTGCCTTTTTCCAAATAAAAAGCCGTTACCGCCGCGTTTTTCTGCTTGACGTTCCTGCAGTGGCCCAGGGAAAGGCCGAGCAGCGAAGCGATTATCGCGCGGTTGACTACGTTGTGTGCTGCCAACGCGATTGTTTCGTTCGAGTGCTTTTTCTTGAGTTTGTTCACGAACGGCATTGTTCGATCGTGGACTTCCAGAATGGTTTCGCCGCCTGGAACGCGGTAACACGGGTTTTCAAACATTTTTTCTATTACTCCTGGAAAGCGTTTTTCCAGGTCCTCGTGCGACAGGCCCTCGAGCCGCCCCAAGTTTATTTCCCTCAGTTCCTCTGCCACTTCAATGGGTTTTCCTATTGCTTCCGCCGTTTCCAGCGCCCGCTGCAGTGGACTCGAGTAGACAACGGAAATCTTTTCTCGAGCCAGGCGCTTGGCGAGTTCTTTTGCTTGTTTTTTTCCTCTTTCGCTTAACCCGCTTCCGCCTGCCCCGACTACGGAGAGCTTGGCGTTGTCAAGCGACTGCGCATGCCTGACTAAAATGAGTTTCATGCCATCATTCCAGCGAGAGCAGTGCAAGCATTACTCCGACGCCTGCCGCCAACCCGATTAGCTGGAGCGCGGACTTGGCCGGACGCGTTTCCTTGTGCATTTCCGGAATCAAGTCCGCAACCGCGATGTAGACGAAGCCGCCGGCCGTGAAAGGAACCAACGCAGCTGAAAACCATTGGATTGACGAACCCACTGCGAATGCGGCCACGCCGCCTGCAACTGCCGCCAGTGCTGAAATAAAGTTGAACAAAACCGCTTTGCGTTTCGACAAACCCGCGTTCAGCAAGACTCCGAAGTCGCCCATTTCCTGCGGAATTTCGTGAAAAACAACTGCCAGCGTGGTAGTTATTCCGAGGGGAATGCTTGCCAGGTAACTCGCGCCTATCACTAGGCCGTCAATGAAGTTGTGCAAGCCGTCTCCAACCAAGTTCATGAACGCAACCGGGTGCGGGTGTTCCTTTGAAGTGGGCGTGTGGCAGTGGCGCCAGTGAACGAATTTTTCCAAGGCGAAGAAGACCGCGATTCCGGCTATGAACGAAAGCGAAACCGCGAGAGTAAAGCCTTGTTCCGTTGCCTCGGGCAGCAAGTGAATGAACGCGTCTCCCAAAAGCGTTCCCGCGGAAAAACTGACGAGCACCAACAGCGCCTTGGCCAGCCAGTCCTTCCTAAGCAACAAGGTAAGTATGCCTACGAGTGACGCGCAGCTTACTGCTAAGACGCTTGCCATTGCGTAAAAGAAAGCATCCATTCGCTTTACCTAACGGCGGCAATTATTTAAATCGGTTGCAGCACTTGCTTCTATCAAGTGGTTTTGTTGATAAGCGAAGAGTTCGTAATCGAAGCGTCTGCCGTTTCGGCAATTGCAGTAGCTTTGCTTTTGGTCTTCGCCACTTACGCCGCGACGCGCTCCAAGTTTTTCAAAAACGTGGTCGTGTCGGCGCCGACTTTCTACAAACTGTCGCGGTGGCTTGGCTTTGGCTGGGCCGGCGGCCTCGCCTTTCAATTCATTGAGTTCTCCAATGTCGCGCTCTTGAACAAAACCCTGCTGACCGGAACGACTATCGCCGCGCGTTCGGCGTTGCCTTACTTTGCCTTGTTCGTTTTCTCAGCAGGATTGTTCGTGCTGTCTCGTTCGATGATAAAAAACCATTACACTAACGAAATCAAGCGCGCGCCCGCGTTGCAGTACGCGCGAGGCGGCTTCCGCGGCTTGAGCGCAAACGACGTGGAGGTCCTGCGCACCGTGAAAGAGCATAAGGGCGACGTGCGCAAAGTCGTGTTTGAAACAGGTTGGCTCGAGGAAGAAGATGTTCTCGCCAGCATGAAGAAACTCTGGGCACTGAACCTGGTTCGCGTCCGAGAAGGCAAGGCATTCGTAACCCCCGAAGGAAGCGACGTCCTCCTCTTTCCAAGAAGCCTTTTTGCTTCCGGAGTGGACCGGAAGACTCTCGAGGAAATGGCCGGCGCCCGCGAAGCGCTTGAACGGGGAGACGACCTGCACGTAACCGCCGCCTGCTCGAAAGTATTGGAGCGCAACTTGAAGGACTTCGTGATCAAGCCGCGCTTGGGCGAAGACGCGGAAAAGTACTTCGGCAAGCCACTTGCGAGGGCGACGCTGGGAGACTTGATTGCTTTCGTGCGCGACAAGGAAAAAGACCACTTTCTCGGCGGAATTCTTACTACAATCAATGAAGCGAGGAAAAGCATTCACGACGGAACGGGCAGGAAAGCGGACGAAGCGGCCTACGCCTACTTGTTGACTGAAATTGCCGTAAAATACATCAGTTCGACTCGGCCTATTGCCGCGTGAACAGCTTCTTGTAACCGAATTTCTTCAAACCCGCTTCAATGTCGGAGTATTTCTTGCCGCAGAGCATTCCACCGGCCAAAAAAGTTTCCTGCGTAACGTCCGCCAAACAAAAGTCGGGGATTTTGAAAGCCGCTTTTTCCTCGGGCGAAGAGAATTCGAAGTCTACGAGAACAAGCCCCGCTAAATCGTCTTGAAAAACGTCTACCTCCGCCGTCCTGCCGTCCCATTCGTGGTAGTGCCTGTGTTTGTGCAAGCGCTTTCCCTCGATTTTCGACAAGGCTTCGAACTCTGCGGTGGTTAAAGGAATTGTGTGTTCGTGCTGTTCCGACGCATCGCCGTCTTTCGCAGGCTGTTTTTTCGTAATCTCCATTTTAACGCCCTTTTTTCTTATTCGCAACACGGGGTGATCGGCGGCGGGAACGTAGACGTCAAGCAAGTCATCGAAGCGGCTTTTCTCCAAGCTAGGAGGCAGGAATTTGGCTAGAAAAGTTTTTTCGAGTTCAAGTTCGTGCATTCGAATACCTTGTTAGAGTAAAGTGCTCTGGTCGGGATTTGAACCCGAGTTACAGACTTGAGAGGCCTGTGTCCTGTCGGCGTAACCTTTTTCCGTTAACGCTTTTGCGAGCAAAAGGGTTACTTGACCGGACTAGACGACCAGAGCTTCGACAACAAGTTTTTGGCAGCGTTTTTTATTATTGGTTGCGGTTGAGCGAGTACCCACTGGCAAGCCACTGGGTTCGCGGTATAAGAAGAGAGTCCGCCCACTGTTTTGCGTGTTAGATATCTCTGGAATAGAGTTCAGCGCCAAAGACCGGAAGAAAAAAGTCAGGCTGCCGGCCGTCCTCGACGAAGACCTGGCTGAAGACATTGGCGCATACTTGGGCGACGGCTGCATAAACATTTACAAGCGCCCCTTTGCGTTAGAAACACACTTTAGCTGCAGAGGACATCCCATCGACGATAAGCAATGGTATGATGAGAGACTTATTCCTTTGAAAAAGAAATTGTTCGGCATTGAACTTATTGGCCGTCACACCTCTGATGGAACTTATGGAATAAAGTTTGGCTCCAAGGCCATAATTGGTTTTTACCGTAAAGCTATTGGATTGAAGCTTGGACGAAAGCAAGGCATTGCGCTTCCTCGAGTGATAATGCGGGCGGATCAACGAATTCAGTTTGCTTGCCTTAGGGGTTTGTTCGATACCGATGGAACAATAACTTTCAAGAAGAAGTACCGCGACCGTCACTATTATCCAAGAATTTCTTTGACTTCGGCAAGCGAACGACTTATTCAAGATGTTGACAGCATCCTGAAAAACGCTAGTTTTACTACTGCTTTTTCTGGTTCGTTAGTGTACGACCCCCGCTCTGGGAAAGCTTATTGGATTTATCGATTAGATTTGAATGGCAGATTGAATCTAGAGAAGTGGATAAGTTTAATCGGTTTCAATAATTTTAAGCACCAGTCAAAGTATTTAGTTTGGAAAAAGTATGGCTTTTGTTCTCCGCATCTTACGCCGGCGCAAAGAGAAGAACTTCTGAAACGTCGTGAACAACCCGTAAGAGAAGAGTGGACCCGGCGCGATTTGAACGCGCGACCGCTCGATTATCAGTCGAGTGCTCCAACCAGACTAAGCTACGGGTCCTGAAACAAATAGTATTTTTGTCCGAGATGTTTTTTAATGCCTTCTTGCGCGTGTTTTTTAACGGGGTTAGTCAGATACTTTCAGTGAAATAAGATGCCTGTTGAAAGAAAGCGAGTGTTGATTCCCGCGGAGATTGAGGAAAGCATTGATTACGCTAACCGCGAGCTCGCCAAGAAGGAGTGGATGCCTCACAACCCAGCTGGATTGGAGCCTCATCGAATACAGATACTGCACAACTTGCTTCCCTATGCCTACCTTCACACGGCCAACCTGCCTGTTGAAAAACTCAAGGAAATAACGAGTTCGGAAAAAGCGCTTAATGAGTATGTTTTTGACGTGATTTACGGCCGTGAGCATCCTTTCAAGCCCAAAATCGCGGTTGAAGCGCTTCAATTCGACTTGCACATTCTGCAGGACGAAGAAAAAGGGCCGGCTTTGCTCGCGAAGTTAAAGGAGAAGTATTACCAGCCGCTTCACGTTAAACAAACGATTGGCGAGGCCAACACCAGTCTCGTTGGACTGACTTTGCCAAGACTGCATAAAACTCCTTTGACGGAAAAACACTGCGAAGCCATTGCTGCGTTGCCTCCTTTTTCCCGCAAGTTTCTGATAACCTGGCTCATGGGACACGAGAGGCTTCCTCCCGCGGGATTGTTCGACCTTAGTACTGAACAACGCGCGGAAGTAAGGAAGATCGCGGAAGACCGGCGCGCGGAATTCGTGAAAATCTTGGAAGGCCGCCGGGCAAAGTTTGCGAAAGAAGCTGTAAAAGGGCCGTCGGCGGTAGTACTGAAGTTCGTCGAAGACCTTGTTTTGGGCGAAAAGGCGCTGCACCGCCGCGCGCTTACTCCTGAACAGCGCGAGTTCGACCGAATCATGTTGCGGGCCGACCGCGCGCACCAGTTCGATGCAATCCGCAAGCTCTACTTAGGCTACGTCGAAAAAAAGAAAAAATAGGGGCCGTTCTCAGAGGCCCGCTTCCTTCTTCAGGATTTCCGCCTTGTCCGTCTTTTCCCACGTGAAGTCGGGGTCGTTGCGTCCGAAGTGGCCGTACGCCGCCGTCTTCCGGTAAATGGGCCTGCGCAGGTTCAGGTGCTCGATTATTCCCTTCGGCGTCAGCGGGAAGTGCTTGCGCACAAGCTCCGAAATCTTGTCGTCCGAAACCTTTCCCGTGCCGAAAGTAGTCACGAACACGGAAACCGGTTGGGCCACGCCGATGGAGTACGAGAACTGGATTTCGCACTTGTCTGCCAGGCCCGCGGCTACTACGTTCTTCGCCGCGTAGCGCGCCATGTACGCCGCCGAGCGGTCTACTTTTGAGGGGTCTTTGCCGCTGAAGCAGCCGCCGCCGTGGCGCGCGTAGCCGCCGTAGGTGTCCACGATTATTTTTCTTCCCGTGACGCCCGTGTCAGCTTCGGGGCCGCCGACTGCAAAGATTCCCGTTTCGTTGATGAATATCTTTGTCTTGTCGTCCATCCACTTTCCGCACACGGGTTTGATTACCTGTTCCTTGATTTCTGAAATGATTTGCTGCCTGCTTGTCTTGGGGTCGTGGTGCACGGCGATGACTATTGCCTCGGCGCGCTTGGGCTTGTCATTCTCGTACTCGACGGTAACCTGCGACTTGCCGTCGGGCCTGACCCACGGCAGTATTTTCTTCTTGCGCACTTCCGCCAGCCTCATGGTAAGCTTGTGCGCCAGCATTATCGGCAGCGGCATCAGCTCCGGCGTTTCGTTGCAGGCGAAGCCGAACATCATTCCCTGGTCGCCCGCGCCCTGCTCGCGTCCAGTTGTTTCAGTGACTCCGACGGAAATGTTTTGGCTTTGCTCGTGGATGCTCGTCCACACGCCGCAGTCGTTGCAGTCCAAACCGAATTCGGGGTTGACGTAGCCGATGTCCTTCAGCGTCTGCCTTATGATGTTGGGGATGTCGACGTACGTGCTGGTCGTAATCTCTCCTGCCACCATTACGCTTCCGGTCGTTGTAAGCGCTTCGCAGGCAACGCGCGCTTGTGGGTCCTTTGCGAAAATTGCGTCGAGAATCGCGTCCGAAACCTGGTCACAGATTTTGTCCGGGTGGCCTTCGGTTACCGACTCTGACGTGAAGAGATGTTTTTCCTTTTTTTCCATGCTGTTTCCCCCTAAATTCAGTTCTTGGTTCCAAGAAAATTTTTGCTAAGCGATAGTGTGGCCGCCTAGTTTAATAATTTTTTCTGACAAAAATATTCCAAAAGGAATAAATAGTTTGGTTGAGTGGCTGAAGCATGCTTCCCGACATTTCCGAAGTCAAGGTCCTGCGGCGCAAGACCGGGCTTACTCAGGCTCAGCTGGCTTCGGCCGCCGGAGTTTCCCAGTCTTTAATTGCAAAAATAGAAGGAGGCCGGCTGCAGCCGGGTTACGCCGTTGCGTCGAAGATTTTTGCCGCTCTGGAGCAAGCGGGAAAAAAAGAGGAAAAGACGGCCAGCGAAGTGCTGAACGAAAAAGTCGTTTTCCTGTCGCCTTCCGATTCGTTGAAGGAGGCGGCGGCGAAAATGAAGCGCAATGCAATTTCGCAACTGCCGGTGTTTGACGGCGGAAAGCCGGTTGGACTGGTTACGGAAACGCTTTTGCTCGATGCCTTGGCTCGGGGTTCCGCGGAAAGCGTTGGGCAAGTAATGGCTGAAGCGCCTCCGGTAGTCGCGCAGTCGACTCCGTTGGGCGCGCTGGCGGGGTTGCTGAAGCACTGTCCAATTGTTCTAGTTGCCGAGAAAGGGAGGGTCAAGGGGGTCGTGACGAAGTCGGACTTGCTTGAGGCAATGTATTAATTAGTCCCGGCTTTTTGCGTTTTGAGGAGTTTGGCTTGAAAGACCAGGTAATAAAATCGGCGATAATCGGCTTTGGCTTGATTCTCGTCGCAATCGTGGCCCTCGAGTGGGTCGCGCAGGCGTCGCCGTCGACTTACGCTTCGCTGCAGGCGATAGTCACGCAATACGGCCTGCTTGGAACTTTTGTCCTGATTTTCTTCGGCAGTTCGATTGTTCCTTTTCCAACCGACTTTATTTTCGCTTACACCGCCGCGCTTTCGACTAATCTTGTGCTGCTGATTGCAGTTGCGGTTGTTGCCTCGACGCTTGGCGCCTTGGTCAACTACGCGCTGGCGTTGTTGCTTCGCGAAAAGTTCGTCGCCAAATTCGTCAAACAAAAAGAATTAGACTCGGCGAAGGAGCTAGTTGACAAGTACGGGCCGTGGGCGATACTGATTTTCGGCGTGCTTCCGGTCTCGGCCTTCATTGATCCGTTGACTTTTTTGGCTGGCTTGTCGAAAATGAGTTTCAAGAAGTTTTTGGTCTACCTCGTTGCCTCTCGTATCCTGCACTTTGCCTTGCTTGCGGCGGTTGCTGCGAGCTTGTTCTAGAACCCACTGGCAAGCCGCTGCCGCAAACTGTTTATCCCTTCGAACACATAAGTTGTTCATGCACGAGACGCTGCGGCGCGAAGTCGTTGACGCCGCGAAGAAGAAGGGCTTCGCCGAACTGACGGAAATACAGTTGAAGGCAATTCCGGCAATAGCCGCAGGCAGGGACGTGCTCGTGCTGGCGCCGACGGGCTACGGAAAAACCGAAGTAGCGTTACTGCCGATTCTTTCCAAGTTAGTTGAAGCGAAGGAGGCAAAAAACGAGGTAGGAATTCAAGCGCTCTACATCACTCCGCTGCGGGCGTTGAACCGCGACATGCTTGCGAGGCTGTCCTTCTGGTGCAGCGAACTGGGAATAACCCTCGGCGTGCGGCATGGCGACACTCCCGCGTCAGAGCGCAGGAAACAGCGCGACAATCCGCCGATGCTCATGATTTCAACTCCCGAGACGCTCGGAAGCATGTTGGTCGCGCCAAAACTCAAGGACTCGCTGGCAAACATTCGTTGCGTGGTAGTCGACGAAGTGCACGAACTTGCTTCAAGCAAGCGCGGTTTACAGCTTTCGCTCGCGCTCGAAAGGCTGCGTGAAAAATGTGGGGCGTTCCAGACAATTGGCTTGAGTGCAACAGTAGGCAACTCCGAAGAAGTGGCGGCGTTTCTTTCGCCGAAGGCCAAGACCGTTTCCCTCGAAGCCCTGCGTCAGATGGAGGTTTTCGTCGAGTTTCCTTCCGAGGCGGGCGCGGAGCAGGTGAGCGCCAAGGCCGCGTTGATTTCCAAGCTGATTCAGGAACACAGGAAGACGCTGTTGTTCGTCAACACGAGGTCTTTCGCCGAAGGACTCGGGTCGCTGCTGATGCGGCTTCCGGAACTGAAAGACAAGGTTGCGGTCCACCACTCTTCCCTGTCGAAGGAAGCGAGGGTCGATACGGAAGAACGCTTCAAAACCGGGCGGTTGCAGGCAATAGTCTGCACGTCCTCGCTTGAACTTGGAATAGACGTGGGAGACGTTGACTTAGTCATTCAATACGTTTCGCCGCGTCAAGTCAGCCGCTTGATTCAAAGAATAGGCAGGAGCGGCCACAGAAAACACTTGGTTCCCAAGGGAGCGGTAGTTGCAGTTGACTCGATTGACGCCGCCGAGTGCGCCGTAATAGCCAGGAAAGCTAGAAAACACGAAATCGAGCCAATTGAAATACGTGAAAACGCGTCGGACGTGCTCGCGCACGGCATAGCGGGCCTCGCACTTGACTTTGCTTCGCTTCCAGCGGACAAAGCTTTTGAAATATTGAAACGCGCTTATCCCTATCGAAACATTTCGCGCGAAGAATTCGATTCGGTGGTTAACCAGCTTTCCGTCCAGCGAACAGTTTCATTCCGCGACGGAACGATTTCAAAACGCCTGCGCACGTTGTTGTATTACTACGAGAACTTGAGCACAATTCCTGACGAAAAAAGGTTTTTCGTGACCGACGCTGCGGCGAGAAAGAACGTTGGCATTCTTCACGAGGAATTCGCGGCGTCGCTTGCTCCGGGAAGCGTGTTCATTGCGAGGGGAAAGCCGTGGAAAGTGCTTGACGTTCACGAAAACGAGTTCGTCGTCGAGCGCTCCGACGACATTGCCGCGGCAATTCCGGAGTGGGAAGGCGAACAAATTCCCGTTCCGAGGGCGGTTGCGGAAGAAACGAGTGACCTGCTCGTCTTGCTGCTTAACACTTCCAACTCCGAGCTTAAACGCACGTTCTCGTTGTCCGAAGAGGCCGCGAACAAATTGAGGGCTTTTGCGTACAAGCAGAAGTCGTTTTTCACTCCTTCGAAAAACATCCTGGTGGTAGAGCCGTTCGAGCGCTTTATAGTCCTGCATTCTTTTGCGGGAAGCAAAGCCAACGAAACCATTGCAAACGCGTTGTCTTCCCTCCTCACTTCTTCTTTGGGCTCTTCGGTTCGTGCAAGGCCGTCGCCGTACGCGATTGCGTTCGAGTTCGCAAAACCGTTTCCGCCGGAAAAATTCGTGCAAGTGCTCAAAGGCCTTGGGTCGTCCGGCTTGGAGAAAGTCGTTTCGGCCGTTCTTCCCAGGACCGCTTTGTTCCGCTATCGTTTTCTCCACGTCGCGCGGCGCTTCGGCTTCATCAGCCGGGACGCCGACTTGAGGCAGTCAATGATCCAGCGTTTGGCAGACTCGCAGAAAGGCTCTCCGGTGTGGCGCGAAGCCCTGGCCGAGCTGTTGCACGACAAGTTCGCTTTACCGGAGGCCAAGGAACTGGCGGAACGCATTTCCACTGGAAAGTGCCACGTGCAAATACACGACGCGGCACGCAAAGGACTCTCCCCTCTTGCGAAAGACTTCCTGGAGTTTGCGGGCTACGGCGAGTTGTTCGCGCCGCCCGAGCCGACTGCGCAAATAGTGCAAGTGTTCAAAGACGGGCTGTTGTCGAAGCAGGCGAGGCTGGCTTGCGCGCACTGCGCCAAGACTTTTTCCTCTAAAGTCAGCGAGCTCGGCGACCACATTTCCTGTCCTTACTGTTCTTCATCCCAAGTCACGCTGGGAAAATACGA
>JACCLL010000104.1 GCA_013425325.1 Microcaldota archaeon
GCGCAGCAAGAGGTTTCCTGAAACAACCGAGTTCCAGCAAGGCTGGACAATAAAAATACCTTTTCCGCGCAGGCGCTCGCTGAATTCTTCTACTACTCCGGCAACTTCGTGTTTTTGCACGTACGCTTTCCAAGGCAACCCGAGTTCGTTTCCTCCTTCTTCAAGGCACGAACGGATTATCCAGCCCAACGGCGCGTTTTGCTCGCCCAGGAAATCTATCTCCGAGGCGTTGCGCACGACCCTCCAGTCGGGGCAAGGCAGTCCACGGCGCCGTAATTCAATTAGGCCGTCAAGTTTTCTCATTTACCTCAGCCAACGCAGTTTCTTGTCAACCCACTCTGTTGCTTCCTTGAATTGCTTGAATTTCTTTTCGTCGTCCTTGAAGCGCTTGGGGTGAACCGTCCGCCGCAGGCTTTCGCCCCGTTGGTACAAAACTTCGTGCTTGCAGTGCAGCAGCTCGTGGAAAACCAGGTAGCGCACGACATAATCGGGAACCGAGGGCGAGTCGAATACCCTGCTTATTACGAGGCGGTTGAGCGCGGAGTCGTGGTAGCCGAGCCTTCGGCGGCTTTTTTCGCGCGACCAACCGATTTCAGGCAAGTTGATTCCTTGAAACAATTCAGGGTATTCGGCGGCTACTGAAAACAATTCCTGCTTTAAGTCGAAATGGCTTCCTTCAGCGACTGCTTTAGCCGCTCTTCCGCGCAGTCGGCGCAGCGAGTCAGACAAGCCAGACGTCGCTTTTTTTGAAACGAATTCCTTGTACGCAGACAGTAGGACGACTTCTCCTTCGCCGACGCGCTTGCGGAACGCCCTTGAAACCAAGTACAGCGCCAAGCCGGTTATTGCGTCTTGGGACGCGGCTTTGAAGCCGTCGCTAACCCGGGCTATAATCGTGTTTTCCTGCACGCGCAGCGACGCCTTGAGGGAAGCGAATTCCTCGAACCTCGCGTCGACAAAATAGTCCCTGACTCCCAGTAGGCCGCAGGCGCTGTAGAAAGCGAGGTTCAAGTCGCCTTCTCCCACGCTTCCCTGCCCAAGGTTTTTCGCCAAGTCAACTCGGTCTTCCATGGTTTCTCGCAACGTATTTATTGGACGGAAAGCAAAATAAGTATCGCAGGGACGGCAAGTGGGCGACTGTCGGTGGCCTTCTCCTCAAAGAGGGGCTGCTGAGGAACTTCCCTTCACCCCCGGCTCAAAACCGGGAAAAAGGCGCGCAAGCGCCCCCGCTTAAGGCGGGAGCCGAGAGCAGAAACGATACTTTCTCTGGCCGAGGAATGACTCAACGACCGGCGAAGCAAGAGAAAGGTGAAACGGCTTGGCTTGGTGCAACGCCGATTTGGCGGCTTAGTCCAATGTTGCCGAAAACAGAAAAGGGGGTACGGCTCGCCGCCCCTGCACTCCTTCTTCAAAGAATTAAATAGGTTACGCGCCGAAATCTATTCCACTTACGGTGACTGTATTGAACGCCAAGGAAATTACTGCAAAGTACTTGAAGTTCTACGAATCTAAGCAACACGCCACAATCTCTTCCGTCTCGTTGATTCCGGAAAACGATCCTACCGTGCTATTCACTACCGCCGGAATGCATCCGCTCGTTCCTTTCCTGCTTGGCCAGCCGCATCCCCGCGGCAAAAAGCTTGCCAACGTACAAAAGTGCCTGCGGACCGACGACATTGACGAAGTGGGCGACGGCTGCCACCACACTTTCTTCTTCATGCTCGGCAACTGGTCTCTCGGCGACTACTTCAAGAAAGAAGCAATTGAAATGAGCTGGGAGTTCCTGACTAGCCCGAAGTGGCTCGGCATGCCTAAAGAAAAAATTGCGGTAACTTGCTTCGGAGGCGACAAAGACGCACCGAAAGACGAAGAATCCGCTAAAGTCTGGGTGTCCCTCGGAGTTCCAAAGGAATGCATTTTCTTCAACGGCAAGAAAGACAATTGGTGGGGCCCCGCGGGACAAACCGGCCCCTGCGGCCCAGACACTGAAATGTTCTACTACACCGGAAGGCAGGACTGCGCGTGCGACCAGCACGGCTGCGGCCCCGGCTGCCACTGCGGAAAGTGGGTTGAAATCTGGAACGACGTCTTCATGGAGTACAACAAGACGAAAGACGGCAAGTTCGAAAAACTCAAGCAGCAAAACGTCGACACCGGAATGGGGTTGGAACGCGTTGCAGCAGTAATGCAGAACGCGCCAAGCGACTACGAAACCGAGTTGTTCAAGCCGTTGACGGACTGGCTAAAGAAGAACGTCAAGCGGCAAGACGTCAAGTCAATGCGCATTATCGCCGACCACCTGCGCGCGGCAGTATTCGTTCTTGCTGACGACAAGGGAGTCGCTCCGAGCAACGTCGAACACGGCTACATACTCCGCAGGCTCATCCGCCGCGCAATCAGGCATGCCCACGGCCTGGGAGTTGAAGGCCGATTCTGCAAGAAACTGGCGGAAATAGTAGTAAAAATATATGGCGACGAGTGGCTGGAACTCAAGCGCAACCAAGCATTCGTCTACTCTGAGCTGGAAAAGGAAGAACAGCGGTTTGCCGAAACCCTTGAACGGGGCTTGCACGAGTTCGAAAAAATATTTGCCCAAGCCAACGGCAAACTCTCCGGAGAACACGCTTTCCTCTTGTACCAGTCGTACGGCTTCCCGCTTGAAATGACCGTAGAACTCGCGAAGGAAAAAAAAGGTTCTGTTGACGAAAAGGCTTTTGCCGCCGCTCTTGAAAAACACCAGGAACTCTCGCGCGAAAGCTGCAAACAAAAATTCTCTTCCGGACTCGCCGACTATTCCGAGAAAACCGTTGCGCTTCACACGGCAACCCACTTGCTTCAAGCCGCGCTGCGGCAAGTGGTGGGAACGCACGTGCAGCAAAAAGGCTCTAACATCACTCCAGAACGCCTGCGATTCGATTTTACTCACGGAGAAAAAATGACCGCCGAGCAAATCAAGAAAGTCGAAGAACTGGCGAACAAGTGGATTGCCGAAGGAATTGCGGTAAACCGCAAGGAAGAATCCCTCGCCGAAGCGCAGAAAGAGGGCGCGCTGGCATTCTTTGCCGCAAAATACGACGAGAAAGTATCGGTTTACACTATTGGAAGCGCGAGCAAGGAAGTTTGCACGGGTCCGCACGTCGACAACACTTCGCGGCTAGGCAAATTCAAGATACTGAAGGAAGAAGCTGTTTCCGCGGGAGTCCGCAGGATAAAGGCAGTACTCGAACACTGAGGGTGTTGAAATGAATGAAAAAGAAGCTAAAGACGTACTAAACTACTTTTTTGAAGCAGGCCAAATGAGGTTCGTGCGCAATTCAGGGTGGTGGGTTGCGAAAGTCCGCGACCCCATAAGCATTGCCGAGCACTCGCACAGAAGCGCGGTAATCGCGTACGTCCTAGCAAAGCTGGAAGGCTCTGAAAACCCGGCCCGCGTTGCAGTCAAAGCGCTGTTTCACGACATGCACGAGACGCGGCTTCTGGACCGGCACAAGATTGCAAGCAAGTACCTCAAGACACCGAAAGACGTCGAGCGAAAAGCGGAAGCCGATCAGTGCGAGTTGCTTGGAAAAGAAGTCGGCGGCGAGCTGCTCGAATTGTTGGGCAGCGAAGAAGACAAGACAATCTTCAAAGACGCAGACTACTTGGAAATGGCAGTAACGGCTCGCGAGTACTACGACGTAGGCTACAAGGACGCTTGGGACTGGATCGAACGAGTCAGCCAGGTGCTGAAGACGAAAACCGCCAAGCAACTCTGCGAACTGCTTAAGAAAACGGATTCCGGCGATTGGTGGAAAGGCCTCAAGGAAGACGTCGCCAAAATAAAGTACTGAGGCGGCTTTACTTGGAGCTAAAGACTTTCTTCAAGTCGCACGGCAAAAGAATTCCGGCAATAATCGACTTTCCTTCCGCGAAAGGAAAAGTTCCCGCAATAGTTTTGTGCCACGGGTTCCTCGGACGAAAGGAACAAAAGCTTCTCTCAGTTCCAGCGCATTTATTTTGCGAAGCCGGTTTCGCCGTTCTGCGGTTTGACTTCAGCGGGGCAACCGCCAACAAGCCATGGAAAACAACGCCTCGAGTCAGCATGCACGTACGCGAACTCTTGGACGCGCTGGCTTTCACGCGCAAGCTAAAGCAAGTCAACGCCAAGCGAGTTGTCCTCGGAGGCCACAGTTACGGCGCAAACATCTGCCTGCTCGCCGCAGCCCGCGATAAAAAGATAGCCGGCTGTATTTTCTTCGCTCCGGGCCGGGAGTTTCAGCGGTATACGCATTTGTTCGAAGACCACAAACTGAAGTTGTTCGGACGTTCTTTCTCCGTTTCCAAGCAAGCGCTGCGGGAATGGATGGAAAACGACTTGCGGAAGGCATTGAAGAAAGTCAGGAAACCGGTTTTAATCATTGCCGCAGGCAAAGACGAGTACGTTCCGTTCCCAACTTTGAAGAAAAGGTTTGCGGGAAGCAACGCGAAAATAGTTTTGCTGAACGGAGCAGACCACTTTTTCAAGGGAAAAACCCGCGAAGTTGCCGTGCTTGCGCTCGAATTCTCTGAAAAATTTTTTGGAAGAAAGAAAAAATGAAAAAAAGGGAAAAAAATAAGGTTGGGCTCTTAACCCATCAATCCCTTGCGTTTTATGAATGCCCAGATTTTCTTCGTCATTTCGCTGGGCGCGAGCTTGCCGTTTCCGAATACTTCTCCGAGAGTAGAGTCGGATACGCTGCCAAAGTTTATGGTCATTCCACCAAAGGGTTTCCTTGCTGCCATTTTCAAATCACCTAGGTTTTCAAAAGAGCGAGTTTTACCTCGTAAACTCGGTTCAACCCACTCGCTATTCTCAATGCATTGCCCTTTAAAAACGCTATTCTACGACGGGAAACGAAGTCAGCGCATTCGCATGCGGAGGGGGTGCAAGGGTGGCCTGGGCAGCGCTTCAAGCGGACGCCTCTCCGCAACCAAATGACCGCGTTTAGCAATCGCGGCGTGCAGCGGAAGCGATTTTCGTTGAGTCATCTTCCGTATCTCGCGAGCAATGCAATTCACCCTCTCCCTGCTGAAGCCGGTTACGACTCCGTGTTCCTGCAGGTGGGAAATGGGCACGTTTATCCGAATAGCGGTCTCGCGCCGCCTCTTGGGCAGCTTCTGAAAAGAGTAGTAGTGCTCGGCAACGTGCTTCCTCAATTTATCGGCGTCGGCGAGGTAAACGTGCGTGTTCGTTACGATTATCACGTGGTCTGCCAGTTTGTTGATCCACTCGCCGCCGGCCGTCTTGAGAATAACTTGTTTTTTAGGCCGATTGCCGAAAGTCGCCTTTACTTCGACGTACTGCGGCCGCACGCCGGGAATAATGAAGTCCGCTCCCTTTCCTTTTACCGGCAAAGCGCGGCCCAGCAGGCGCCGGACAACGCGTTCTCCCTCTGCCCCCGCCGCGTTTGCCGCAAAGCCTAACTCTCGCTGCCTTTCTACGTTCATGAACACTAGTTTGGCGGCAATAAGATAAAAAGAGTGCCGCAGGGGAGAATTGAACACCCGACCTCCAGATGGCTTAGAGCAACGCATTTTGAGTATGCTTTGCGCTTATGAGTTTCGCGTCCACGAAAGCCTAACTGCTTTCGTGCGACTGGCGCTCTAACCAGCTGAGCTACTGCGGCGTAAAGGAATTTGGGTCGAAGAATCAATAAAAACCAGTCGCTCCTAATTGCTTTCGAGGCAAATGGATTTCACTCTCGCGATAGCCGGCTTGAACAACGGCTGGCTTACTGCCGCGTCGGTCTTCATCGACAAGTACTGGGCGCTGTGCCTGATTCTAATGTTTATTCC
>JACCLL010000004.1 GCA_013425325.1 Microcaldota archaeon
GCCATTCTCTTCAAGTGAGTTCCCTTGACTCTTCCCAAAAAATCACCTTTGTTTGAACAGTAGCCCCGAGCGGATTTTCGGACCTTTTTGGAAGCGAGCCAAAAGGTTCTTCGAACCGCTGTCAATGGGTTTCTTTCCTTCCTTTTCGTTTGAAAAGGCAGTCCAAAGCCCACTATCCTTGGCCGCTAGACGACGGGGCTGTAAATCCAGAATTATTGCACAACCAAATTATTTAAAGCCGCTTTAGAGACGCGGGCGCACGCTTTTTATTGCAGTCGGCGCTATACGCTTTCATGACGCTTGTTTCAACGCTTTTCAGGCAAGTGCTTTTCATCACTGAGAAGGAGAAGGTAATCAATCTCGCGTTGGTTGTCGCAGGCATCGTCTTGGCCGTGATTGCGGTCTTGCAGAACTGGTTTGCGTCAACTCTCATCGCGTTGTACGCGGTTTACCTGCTTTTGCTTATTGTGCTGCCGTACATGATTTTCCGCGCGGCCGTCCTCGCGATACTGACTTGGTTCGACGTGTTGTTCACAAAGTTTCCGCAACTCAAAGTAGACTCGCCGAACTCTATGGAAGCGGCCCGGGCCAGGGTGCTGCGCATTTTCGTGGAAAAAAACATTCCAACGTACTCGCTTGGCTCTGCCGCGTTCTTTTCGTTGGGCATTGAGAGAAGCTTTTTGGCGTTCATTAACAAGTACGTGGGGATAGTGTTTCCTTACGTGTTGTTCAGCAAGAGCCCGTTGGTCGTAATACGCTTCAGCCCGATCAAGGCAGCAAAGCCAGGCGCGGCGCAGAGCCGGGTTGCAATCGCCTTCGAAGATGAAATGCGGGCCCGCACGCTTGCGCGTACTCTTGAAAGCTCGGTAAAGTACTTGTGAGCCAAGATGAGCTCCAACCACGAACTAGTGGAGTTTCTTCGATCGCGAGCTTGGCTCAAAACCCTTTCGTTAATCAAGGTGTTTGAGAAAACCGATCGTGCAAAATTCATTCCCCCTGCTTATGCAGAACACGCTTACCTCGACACTCCCCTTCCTACTCTGGCTGGCCAAACCATTTCCGCTCCTTCCGTGGTCGCGGTAATGACTGAAGCCCTGCAGCCGAAAGCCGGACAAAAAATTCTGGAAGTAGGCAGCGGTTCCGGCTACCAAGCCGCCGTAATCGCCGAAGCAATAGGAGCAAAAGGACGGCTGTATACTGTTGAAAGCGTTCCCGCCTTGTTCGACTACGCGCGCAAAAAACTGGCGGCCTACAAGAGCGTCGAAGTCGTTTACGGGGACGGCTCGCTTGGATTGCCTGAAAAAGCTCCTTTCGACGGAATAATAGTAACCGCCGGCGCGCCGGCGGTGCCAAAGGCGTTGTTCGACCAACTCAAGGAAGACTGCAGGCTGGTGATTCCCGTGGGCCAACGCTATTTCCAAGACCTTTTGCTTGTCCGCAAGGTTGACGGCAAGCCGGTTACGGAAAGCCTCTTGCCCGTCGCTTTCGTGCCCCTTGTCGGCAAGCAAGGATTCAAGCCTTAGCCCCCCACCGGCAACCCACTGGCAAAAAGCTTTTTCCTTGTTTTAAGTGACTTTCAAGCCGTAGTTCTGGCTTCTAGCCACTGGCAAGTTTCGACCCACTGGCAAGGAGGGGTGTGGCCTTTTGCTTAAATACAGGGGTTGAACCAAAGCGTTCTGCCCATCGGATACAGAGGTGTTTTGAGAATGAAAATAGATGTTTCAAGGATTCCTTACGAGGAAGTTGAAAGAGTTGCGGCTGGCGCGTGCCTGGAAGTAATGAACATTGCTCGCGTCGGCAAGAGAATTGTCTTAGAGTGCGCGGAACCCCGGCCCCTGGCTTTCTCGTTGGAGCCAATAGTGTTCTGAGTTGATTGCTTTGGAAGAAAGGGTTTTCCATAAAAGGCGTTTCCTGCAGACGAAACTCCTGCCTTTGATTACGCAGACGCAGGGAGTCCAAGCAGGAGTGCCTAGTTGACGGTAGCAGCAGCCTATTGCCCTTCCGTATAGGGAGGGCGTTTGCGCAGCAGGGGGCTATAAGCCCCCTTTCTGCGGCTGCATGAAAAAAGGTGTGAAGGAAAATGGAAGAAATTTTGGAAACTGCGTCGAACAAGCCGCAGTTTACCGTCAAAATGGCGGGAAAAGAAGGGTATGTGGGAAGCGCGTGGAAAAAACAGGGCAAGTTCGGCGCCTACATTTCGGTTGCGTTGAATGAAGACGTTCCAAAAAACGCTGCCTTGTTTATAACTCCGACTAGAGCCAGTTCAGGAATAATCGGCTGACGACCCCTTGGCGGCGTCTTTCCGACGCCTCCTTTTTATACTTTTTTAGTCTTATTCTCGCACGTAAAACCCACTTCAGCAAGCGGTTTTTCAGAGTTGAAAAACAATTGTTCGTAAAGGAACTGACTCTAAAGAACTTCAAGTCGTTCAAGAGCGCAAACCTCCACTTCGGCGGGGGATTCAACTGCGTAGTCGGACCCAACGGCAGCGGCAAGAGCAACTCGATTGACGCCTTGTTGTTCGCTTTCGGGGAAAACAGCTTGCGCAGCATGCGCGTCAAGAAAATCGCCGACCTTATTTTCCATACGAGCCC
>JACCLL010000016.1 GCA_013425325.1 Microcaldota archaeon
GGAAACCTCGTGCGAGGTCGGGCCTGGCGGCTTGTCAACTATAATGAGTCCGTAGCGCAGCCTTTCCTCGAGCGGGCGTTCCTCGATTTTCCTGCCAAGAACCGCTTCCTCCTTCTGGAGGACGAGCATTGCCATATTAGAGCGGCTCGAGGTGCAGTACGTTGCAGCGCTTTACCTTGCCTTTCGCGTCCTTTACTTCCACGAAGTTGGCGTCAATCACTTTGACGACCGTGACTTCCTGTCCCGCCTGGCGGCCGCGGGTCTTCAAACATTTTTTTCCTGCTTCGATTGCTGGCATTAAAACCACCTAAATTATTTCTGGATTCGCTTTGCCGCGGCGGCAATTATTGCGGCAACGCTTTCAGCGTCAAACTTTGCTACGTTTACGGTGAGGTCGACGAAGTCGTGTTCGAGGACGTCGACGCCGTAGAGTGTTTTGTAGCGTTTTCTGTCGTCTTCATCCCTTTTTTTCGTGAATGAAGGGGTTTCTCCCGGCTTGGCAATCGCGTTTCGCGCGGCCCTTACTTCAAGGGGCGCGTAAAGCCAGACCTTCAGGTCTATTTTAGGCAGTTTCTGTTGCAGGACGCCGAGGCGGTTGCAGACTTTCTGTGAATCCAACCAGATTGCCATGCGGGTTCCGATTACTGCGTCGCCTTTTTCCTTGGCAACGAGTTCGAGGAGCCTACGGTCGAGTTCAAGGTCCATGGCGGGGTTTGAAGCGGCTTTTGCAACAACGTCTTCGAGCGTGGTTTCTTTTTCTTTCGCCAGGTCGCGGAAAGTGAAGTTGATGCGGTTGAAGCCATGTTTTTCTTCGAGGATTCCGGTTACGGTCGTGTTGCCGCAGCCGCTTTGTCCCGAAATGGCTACAATCATTTCTTCATGCCCTGAATGTATTTCAAGTGGGTGATTGGCACTTCGCTGCGCAACAGCGTTCCCGTAGCCAACCTTGTTTTTTCCTTGACGATTTGCTGCGAACACGCTGCGCAGAGTACTCCTCCGTAGACGCGTTCGGGTCGCTTCTCGGTTTTCGAGAGCTTGGCGAGCTGCGAGCGGCTTCGCCTTGGAACTGCTTGCAGGATGCAGGCGCATAGCGCGCAGTGTGCTGCACCGGGTTTTTTGGGCTTGCGCATTTTAATGGAGCGTCCGGACGGAGTCGTGCGCGAGCGGGTTTTTGCGCTCGTGCTCCTCATTCTTGGGCTAGTCAATTTTAAACACCTCTAACTGCGTGAAAGCATTAGTTGAAAGAATTGTGTGAAAAGAGTTTTTTATTGGTTTGGTTGAGCTGCAGCCTGGGGCTGCGGAGTCGCCTGCTGGTTTTTCTTCATTATTTTCTCGACTTGCGACCAGATTAATTCAAGAATCATTCCGACTACCGCGGCCGAGATGATGAAGTAGCCCCTGACTCCGTAGATGCTGTCGCGGAGGATGTTGAAGGAAAGGATTTCGTTCACGTGGAGTGCGACAGGAAGTGTTATGACGAATCCGGGGAAGGCGCCGCCGACGAGCCAGATGGCGATGAAGAAAGTGGGGAGAATGAATATCATTGCCTTGAACGGCAGGATCATCATGTCCTTTGTTAGTGACATAATTTCTTTTTCGCGGACTTCGAGTTCCTTTAGCTTGGTTTGGTCTTTTGTTTTCATTGCTTCCTTGTATTCTTTTTGGAAGTCGTTCATTTTCTTTTGGGCGGCCTGGAGTTTTTTGCGTTCGCCTACCGTTCTGTTCAGTACCAGGGCGATTGCGGCGTAGACTGACGCCGCGAAGAAGATTATCATCCAGTCGTCTAAGCCGAACATTAGTTGCTTCACTTTACTATTTTGCGGAGGACGGGATACATTTCAAAGATTTGCTGCTGTGCCAGGTCTTCGTAGAAGCGGTACAGGATTCCGACGGTAAGCAAGATTCCTGTTCCGGTTCCCAAAGCGCCGGTAATGTCGGCGAACCAAGCGAGTATGCCGACGAAGATGCTGCCCAGGATCGTGATTACCGGAATGTAGCGGTCGAGTATTTTTTCCATGACGCGGGGATCCTGCCTAAATCCGGGAATCTGCAGCCCCGTTCTATTCAATTGCGCAGCTACGTCTTTTGGGCCCATTCCTGTGCTTTCTATCCAGAACCACCCGAATATTACGCATAGTATTACCAGCGCGATTCCGTATCCAATGATGTGCAGTATTTCGCGCGCTTGCGTGAAGTAAAGTTGGATGTAAGCGGGATAGCCTCCGGGTGTAAGCAGCGGCGACGGCAGCGCGGTAGTGTAATACGCTATTCCGTCCATGGGCTGGTTATTCTGGTACGTTCCCAAGAGGGGGAAGCCGGCTTGGGACATGAACAAGCCGAACAACTGTACGTTGAGCAGCACTGCCGCGGCCAGGATGACGGGAATGTTTGACACGTACAGGAACTTGATCGGATACCGCGCGCCTAAGCCGCGGGCTTGTCCGTAAGCGAGCGGTAACTCGATTTTCATTCCTTCTATGTAGACTACTATGAAGAACACGAGTGCGGTGAATGCGATTGGTACTATTGTCCAAACGGCGGTTGCAATGTCTCCGCCCATGAGGTAGTAGAGTGCTTGCGGGATGAGGCCGGCGGGGACTTCGCCGACCATTGCAAAGCTGAGCGAGCCGACGAAGATGGCTTGCGTGACTCCGGCTGCGATGAACAGCGATATTCCGGAGCCGATGCCGTATTTCTGGACTACTTCGTCCAGGTAAAGAAGTACTATGGAGCCGATTGCGAGCTGGAGCGTGAGCGCGCCTTGCGTGAACAAAACGCTTCCAAGTAATGGAGCGACGGTTGACCCGTGTAGGGCTCCTGCGGCGGGGATGTAGTTGCTGAACACGTAGATGCCGGCTTCGAAGAAGCTCAGCGCTATTGCCAGGATTTTCTGGAGTCCTTGAAACAGTTTTTTGCCTTCGGGCGTGTGCAGGTCGATGTTGATGAGCTTTGCTCCGAAAGCGAGTTGGAGGAAGATGGACGCGAGGACGATTGGGCCGATTCCGGCGGTTATGAGCGTGCCGGTGCGGCTTCCCATGAGGATTTCGAGGCGTTCGAACCTGACGATTCCGGCGGGGTCGACTCCGATGGGATAGATTTGCCCGAGTATGAAGAAAATGAGTAGTATTACGCCGGTCCACAGCAGTTTTTCGTTCAGTGCCGGGATTCTTTCTGGCCGTCTTACTTCCGGCAAGACGTTTATTATGGGCTTTAGTACGTCGAACATTTGCTCGCCTGCTGTGAATTAATTAGCGAGTTAAGGCTGGCCTTGTTTTTAAAATCATCTGGCCGCTCTTACATTTCGGTGTTGGCAGTTCCGCCTGCTGCAACTATTTTTTCCTTTGCTTTCTTGGCGAACGCGGCTGCGGTTACTTCCAGTTTTCGCGTTACTTTGCCGGAGCCCAGGACTTTTACGTTCTTGTGGCGGAAGTCGACTACGAGCGCTCCGTTCGGCGCGGCCTGGAATTCTCCGCGGTCTGCGCGCCTCGTTATTTCGTGCAGTGAGACGGCTTGTTGCTTGCGCGTAGTCGGGTTGGCGAAGCCCTTGTGGCGGGCCGTTATTTCGGCTAGCCTGAATTTGATGGTGTGCATCCACTTGTGCTTGTGGTAGCCGGCGTTGCCTACTCCTCCCTTGCTTCCTTTTCCGCGGCGGTTTTTTATGTTGCCTGCCCCGTGCGAGCGGTTTCCCAGGTACTTCCGGCCTTTCTTCGAGTGTCGTCTTGCCATTTGAATATCACGCCATTGTTTTTACGAGGGAATCTATTTCCTTTCTTGGTCCGAGCGCGCCCTGCGGAAGCGGCTTTTTTATGTGGCCGAATCCCTTTCGCGGCGGAGCGAGCCTGAACAATTGCTTGAGCCCCTTTGCGTCGGAGAGTTTAGCCGGGCCGTTCGCGATTGCTTCCGCGAATTCCTTGATTGTCTTGAACTTCGAGTTCTTGGCGAGGTAGTCGTTGGTAAGCTGTTTTCCGCCGGTTACTTCCCCGCGTTTTTCCAGCAGCAGCGCTATTGACTCCGCGGTTGCGGGTCCCCAGGTGATGTAGTCTTTTGCGGAACGCAGTTTGCCCTTCATTTGAGGCGTGTCGTCGATTATTACCGCGTGGTGCTTGCGGCTTAGCCTCATTTGCA
Organism: Microcaldota archaeon; assembly: GCA_013425325.1. Classification (GTDB taxonomy): domain Archaea; phylum Micrarchaeota; class Micrarchaeia; order Norongarragalinales; family UBA8480; genus UBA8480. The sequence continues at coordinate 4,126 of JACCLL010000016.1, forward strand.
GCAGCGTGTGTTCGACCGTGTGCTTGGTTTCGTTGGAGCCTCTTACTCTGATTACTAGAAAGCGGGTCATTGCGCTGCAGCCTCCGTTTCAGCCGCGGGTTGCTCGACGGGCTGCTCTTCCGTGGGTTCCTGCCAGGCCTTGCCTTTCTTGAGGTGGCCTAGTGTTTCAAGCGCCTTTATCGTCGCAATGCTTGTGTTGAGCTTGTTTCTGGTTCTTCCTTTGGCGAAGGTCCACGCGTCTTTTACTCCGACCAGTTCGAGTACTTTGCGCGTGACTTTGCCCGCGACTATTCCGATTCCGCGTGGAGCGGGTTTGAGCGTGATTTGAGTGGTTCCGCTCTTGCCGTTGGCTTCCTGTAGGATCGAGTGAGGGGTTCCGCAGCCGCATTCCCACGAGCCGCAGCCCAACTGGATTATGGTGACGTGTTTTTTGGCGTCGCGAATTGCTTCCGCGACTGCTTCGCGCGTTTCGCGTCCTTTTCCTACTCCGACTGCGATTGCGCCGTTGCGGTTGCCGACGACTGCTATTGCGCGCATCTGCATTTTCCTGCCGCAGGCGGTCATGCGCTGCGTGCTGCTTACTTCGAGGACTTCGTCCTTCAAGTCGGGTAATAGTACGTCGACGATTTCGGGTTCGAGGACTTTTGCCCCGCTTTTCAGTACCTGCTCCATTGAAGTGACTTCTCCCGCCGCGACTTTGCGGCCGAGGTCGGTGCGCGGAGTCCAAGCGCGCGGTGTTTCGTCTCTTCTTTCCCTCATTCAAACCATCTTTTTTTATTTTGCGAGTATTTTCTGCTTTGCGGAGGCGAACGCCGTCTGCGTTTCCTGCTTCAAGTGCTTTCCTTCTATTCGTTCCGGCTTGGGAATGCACTCGGGCGAGTGCGGGGCCTGCAGTCCCGCGTCGAGAGCGCCTTTTAGCGCCGCGAAAATGATTCCTCCGTGCGTGATTTCGTGCCTTCCGGTGTCAAGAACGAAGTCCTTGACTCCTTTTGCGGAGGCTTTCTTGGCTGCAAGCGCGCCAACCAAGTATGCCGAGGGCGCGTTGCATTTTCCCGGAAAACCTTGTTTCGTCAGTTCCTTGGAGTCGGCGGAGGCGATTGTCTTGTCTCCTTTCGCGTCGTATTCGACGAACTGCGCTATTACGCGCGCATTGGTTTTCCTGACTACCATGCGGGTCTTGCGGCTTTTGAGCAGGGCTAGGCGTTTCTCGTAATCCGTTTTTCCTTCGCGCCTGCGGCGGAAGTGCACCGCGTGCAAAGGTCCTTTTGCTTGCGTCATTGTGCTTCACCCTTGGAAGAGCCTTTTTCCTCCAAGTAAATCGCGAGTTGTTTCTTGGTGCGGAAGGCGCTGCCTTTCACCATTCGGTACGTTTTTCTGTAAGCGCTGTTGTCCATTTTTTGCTTCATGGACTTCAGGAGCTTGCGTTGGGCGCGGGTTTTCTCGATCCAGCGCCGCTTGCGGCTTTTGGCTGCGAACGGAGTTCCTTTCTTGCTGCCGGGGCCCCTGCGCCTGCCTTCCCGTTTGCGTTCGTGCTTGCGTTGTGCCTTGCTGCGTCCGACTCCGATTGCCTGAAGTTTTATGATGACTCTTTCTTTGACTAGCCTGCGCACGTCTTCGCGCGTCAGCGCTTCCTCCGCTTTCTTGGCGTCGAGGATGCGAACCCGGCTTTCGCCGCACTTCATCAAGTCGGCTGCAAGCCTTTTTATCGTGACCAAACCCATTTTCAAAACCTTGTTAATTCAATACCTTGATTCCGAGTTGAACCGCCTTTGCGTGAATCTGTTTGCGTTTTTTTTCTCCGACGGTTCCGCGGATGCGGGCGGCGTGAGTCTTCGCGTTCACTTTCGCGAGTTCTTTCTCGTTCGCGACGAGCGTTTCGCGCAGTCCGCAGGGGTGCACGTGGCGGGTTGCCCTGGGCCCTTGGTAGCCTATGAGGGGAACGTAGCCGTATGCAATGCGTTTCATGCGCTGCTTGGAGTCGACTCCGCGGGGCTTTCTCCAGCCTGCTTTGACGCGTTTTATGAAACCGTAACTCGGCCTCTTGAACGACGGGTGTTTTACTCTCATTTTCATCCCTGTAGGTAGTATATTCCGTCTTGGAAGACGCGAATGTCTTTCTTCACGATTTTGGTTGCGCGGACGAGGTTTGACGCAGTCTGTCCGACTGCCTCCTTGTCGTTTCCCGACACCGTGATTTCCTGTCCGGCTGCCGCGACTTTAGTGTTGCCGATTACTTTGGCTTCGCGCGGCACTTTTTCTCCCAGGAAGTTTTTGATGAACACCTTTTTTTCCTTGACTTCTATTGAAACCGGGAAGTGTGCGTAGACAACCTGGAGTTTTTTCGTGAAGTCGCCTTGGCTTCCTTCGAACATGTTTTTCAAATGGGCTTCGATTGCGTTTGAGGCCGCGCGGTGTTTGCGCGTGGCTTTTTTCTTGAGCGTGACCTTGACTTCCTTGCCTTCGACTGCGATCGCGACGGTTTTGTCGTCGAACTTCTTTTCGAGCGTGGCCTTCGGTCCCTTTACTTTCATCAAGTTTCCTTGGATTTCGACCGAAACGCCGTCAGGAATGTTCATTTTCTCGCACCTAGTAAACGAAGGCCATTATTTTTCCGCCGGTTCCTTCTTCCTTTGCTTCGGCGTGCGACTTGATTCCCTTCGGGGTGGTCGCGAGTATCATTCCGATGTCTCTTCCGGGGAGGAAGCGTTGCTCGTATTTTTCCCAGTCTTTTTTCTTGACCGAGTAGTGGGGGTTGATTACGCCGCAGTTGTTGATTTTTCCGAGCAGTTTTATCGCGAATTCTCCGCTTTTTCCGTCGTCAATCAACTCGAATTCTCCGATGTAGCCGTACCTCTGCATTGTCGAGAGGGTTTCGCGCACTAGTTTCGACGCGGGTTTTACCCTGACTTCCTGTTTGCCTTTGAGTTCCGCGACTTTAATCGAGTTCAAGGCGTTTGCAAGCGTGTCAACCATTTCAATTCTCACTTCAGTAATATTTTTTGAAGCCGATTTTTTCGGCGCGTTCGCGGAAGCAGCGTCTGCACACGTATAGGCCGTACTTGCGTATCAGTCCGCGTGCGGTGCCGCAGAACCTGCACCTGCGGTTTCCGCGTTTCTTGAATTTTGTCTCGAGTTTTAGAACCAACCAACCACCGTTACTCTTTGGCTTCCGGGTAGACCACTTCGACGCCGAATTCCTGTTTCATGAACTCTTTTGCTTCGTCGGGCGAAACGCGTTGGCTCTTGCCAAGCCTGCGTGGCCTGAGTTTGCGTTGCGCGATTCTTGCGCCGGGTTTTGCGAGCGTGACGCATACGTCGAAGCCCATCATCCCGATTTTGGGGTCGTACTTCATTCCGGGGACTTCGATGTACTCCTTTATTCCGAAGGCGACGTTGCCTTGCCGGTCGAAGCTTTCCACGCGAATGCGTTTGTCAACCGTTTCGAGGAGTCTCTTGAGCGTTTCCTTCGCTTTTGCTCCGCGCAGCGTTATTTTTGCGCCGATGTTTTCGCCCTTCTTTATCTTGAAGGTCGGGTTGCGGTCGCGCGCTTTTGTCATCACGGCTTTTCCGGAAGTGAGTTTTTCGAGCAGCAGGCGCGCGTTCTCGAGTTTTTCGCCGGCGGCGCCTACTCCGATGTTCAGCGTGACTTTCACGAGTCTTGGGCGTTGCATTGGATTCAATTCACGTCACCGAAAAAAAATCATGCTTTGAAGTTTTTGTCGACTACGAACAGGTAGTCCTTTAGCGTGATTAGCTTGTTTCCCGTTTCGTCTTCGAGGACCGCGTCGCTCGGAGTTCCGTACGGGAACACCACTATTTCCTTTAGCACGCCGGTTTTTCCGGAGTGTTTTCCTTTGTAAATGTAACAGTGCGCTCCTTTCTCGAGCTTCATAAAGCCGGAGAGCTTCTGCGCCGGGAGGGCCATGCGGATGGTGTCGCCTGCCTTGAACTGGTCTTCCTCTTTTTCAATCAAGTAATTGCGTCCGTCGTGGAGGTTGAGTTGGACTTTGTTTCCGCGCACTACTGTTTTGCTGACGATTTTGCAGGGTTTTTCCTTGGCTTCGTCTTCGGTGATTTCGGACAGGGCGATCTTGCCTTTCTTGAACGCGACGCGGTAGAACTTTTTCATCTTGGGAATGGAAACGACGTCCATCAAGCCGACTGCGCATCCTTCGTCGGACACGTGGGTTTGGTCGACGAGCACGTCTCCGGCTGCAATGATTTTCTTGGCTTCCCACTTGGTTGCGGCGACTTTAAGCATGTCGCGCAACAGCGAGAGTAACGGAATGGACTGTGCCAGGGCATGTGCGCCGGGCTTGCCTTTCTTGAACCAGACGGTTGTTTTCTTGGGCAGGGGCAGTGCCTTGGGCGCTGCAATGCGCTTCAAGTGCCTGCTTTTTCCGTGTCCGGCCATCGTTCATTACCTCATTGTTTTGCCGCTTTTTGCTTCGGCTTTCTGTCGGTTTCGATTATCATCGCGTTTGAAGGCTCGATTGCTGTGAAGGCCTCTCGTTTCTTGGCCTTCTTTTCCTTGTTTATGACTGCGCCTTCGACGAATATTCTTGCGTTTGCGACGTCGACTTCAACTACTTTTCCGGAGTGTTTTTTGAAGTGGCCTCGCAGGATCTTGACTTTGTCGCCTTTCTTGACTCTCGCGCTGCGGCAGCCGAGCTTCTGGCGCAGTTCCTTGCTTAAGTGGCAGCGAACGAGTTTCTCGAGCTTGTGCATCGGCGCGTTGTACAACGCCTTGCGTTGTTTGCGCGGCTGCTTCGAGCCGGAGAAGGCTTTTTTCTTATGCCTGAGCGTTTGTGCGTCTTTCATGAGAATTACCTTAGACTACTGTCGCGGCGATTGCGACTACTTTCGGAAAGCGTTCGGCTATTTCGCGGGCGACGCATCCCTTGATTTCGGTTCCCTTCGGGAGTCCTTGGTCGTCGATCAGCACGCAGGCGTTGTCTTCGAAGCGAACGCGTTGTTTTCCTCGCCTGAATTCGCGGCGTTGGCGGATGATCAGCGCGCGTTCTTTCTTTTTTATCATTTCGGGCTTGCCTTTCTTGACCGAGACTATTACTACGTCGCCTACTCCGACTGACGGGTTTCTGCGCAGGCGGGCTTTTGCGCCGATTACTCCGAATACTTGCACGATTTTTGCTCCCGAGTTGTCGTCGCAGATGAGCGAGGTGCTCATCGTAATTCCTTTTGTTACTCTTGCAGTCAATCCGAGCATTTGGAGCACCGTTTTAGATTTTCTTTATCACGACGTGGGCCTTTGTTTTGCTGAGTTTGTGGCATTCCCCGATTTCCACTAGGTCGCCTTCCTTTACGGAAATGCATTCGGGGACGTGGACGTGGATGCGGCTGTGTCTTTTTTCGAAGCGCTCGTACTTGTGCACTTTGTGCACGCGCGGTATTTCGACTATTGCGCTCTTGCGTTCTTTTGCGCTGACTACGTGCGCTTGCATTATCCTGCCGCGTACTTTGAGTCCGCCGTGCGTCGGGCACCGCGGGTCCTTGCATTGTTCAGCCATTTTTCTTTCGCCTTGCGCTTGGGCTCATCGCCTTGGCGCGAATTTTTTGGTGCGGTCTTCGGGCCTGCAGGCGAGTTCTTTTCCTTTGGCCGAGAAACCGGCTTCTGGAAACGTGAATTCGCATGCCGCTTTCGGAACGCGTTTTGCTCCCGTGCTCGTTCGCACGAGAAAAGTGTTTCGGGTTTCGTCGATTACTCTTCCTTCAATGCCCAGCAGGTCTTTGCAGCTTGACGCCGCGACTTTCACGCGCAAGCCGACGAGTTCGCCGGCAAGCGCCTCGCGGGGCCGCTTTCGACCCGCCGTGGCCGGGATTTTCTTCAACGAAGCCATCAACGCATTTTTATTATTTCCTCGGGGTACCCGAGTTTTACGAGCGCTTCCTTGACTTTCGAGCGGTGGTCTCCTTGCAGGGTAATGCGCCCTTCTTTGGAGCTTCCTCCGCACGCGAGCTTGTGCTTGAGTTCCTTCGCGGCGCGTTCGATTTCGTTTGCCGCGATTCCTTGGATGACTGTCACGAGCTTTTTGAAGCGCGTTTTCATCGTGTAAACGTGAATGGGCTGCGCGGTTTCCTTTCCTATCGCTTGACAGGCGCAGATTTCTTTTGGCAGCCCGCATTTCGAGCAAATTTCACTCATTCTTTTGGTTGCACCAACTTTCTGAAAATGGTTTTGTCTCCTAACGTATTTAAGCCTTGACTCCTCTCTGGCCGAGCAGCGTCTTGATTCGCGCGCGGACTTTCTTCATTTCCCTGCACTTGCCGGAGTTGGCGGGCTTGCTCGTGCTTTCAATGAGGCCTTTTTCGCGGCCGATTTCCGTTTCGAGTTCCGCAAGCTTTGCTTGCATGGCTTCGTCGCTCATTTGCTTGAGTTCGCTTAACCTGATGATCGCCAATTCACTCGCCTTCCGTTTCTTCTTTCTTCTTGGTGACGCGTTTTTTGCGTATCGTCTTTACTTTCTCTTGTTTTGCTTCCTCGAGTTTTTTCTCGATGACTTGCTCGGTTTCGGGGGAAGCTGTTTCCTCGGCTGGAGCGGCTTCTTCTGCGGGCGTTTCTTCCTTTATGTCCGGTTTGGAGAGGTGGTCGGAGAAAACCGTTCCGGGGGGAATGATGCGTACGCGGACTCCGATTGCGCCTGCTTTCAGGTAAGCCGTGTAGTGTCCTTCCTGGACTTTCTTCGCCTGTTCGCCGGCTTTCTTCATGTAGCCCATGCGGACGTTAAGGGTTTTTGCCTTGCCGCCTTTTCCGACGATTTTTCCTGCGACGCGGATTTCGGTTCCCATTGCGCCGGCTTCCATTATTTCCTTTATTGAAAAGCGGATGATTTGCTTGGTGTTGCCGCGCATTTCTATTTGCCGGCCTATTTTTTCAGCCATCAGCACCGCGTCGAGGGCGGGCTTGGCTACTTCGACGACTTCGATCTGCGGGTTTTCTACGCCGTACTTTTGCTGCAGCACGTCGCAGAGTTCGCGGATGGTGCTGCCTTTCTTTCCGACGACCATTCCGGGCTTGCGGACGTAGATTGCGATGCGAGTTGCGATCGGAGTTTTGGTGAGCAAGATTTTTGAGACGCCTGCTTTGTCGAGTTCGCGTTCGAGGAACTCGGTTATCGTGAAGTCGTTCAGCGCTTTTTTAATGAATTTTTTTTCGCTCGCCATTTAGTATCACTGTTTTGCCTTAGCCGTTTTTTCCTTCTTTTTCTTGGGTTCGCGTTCTTCGAGCGTCACTTCCGCGCGTGCCGTGACGTAGTTGGCCCAAGTTGCTTGCTTGCCGTATCCCAGCGTCGCTCCTCCGACCCAGAATTTCCTGTACCGGGGGAAGACGTTTTGCTTGTAGGCGATCGCGCTGCGGATGAACAGCTTTGCGGCGTCCATTCCTTTGAAGGCGGCGTTTGCCACGGCGTTCTTGAGCAGTCCAAGCATGATTTTTGCTTCTTTTCGGGGGTAGCGTCCTTTGCGTCCGCCGAGGTCGCTCCTGTGGCCCATGCCTTTCGAGAACCTTTTGTAGGGAATTGCTTTCTTTAGTGCGACTGCGTCTTCCAGTATTTTTTTGGCTTCGGCGAGCGGCTTGCCGCGGATGGCGCCGCATACGTTCGTCAGGTCTTTGTATGACGCGTCGTAGTCGTAGCCCTGCGCGCGTGCGACTTTCTTTTCTTCCTCGACGGTGTGAGCGTACTTGTACAAACCCATTTTCTCACTTTAGTTCTACTGCCTTTGAACCGCGGGTTGCTCCGATTCCGGGCCCGTGGTGCTTGACCATCTTTATTGGAATAGAGTATTCTCCCAGCCGGTGTCCGAGCATTTCGGGGGCTGCGGTGAACATGACCCATTCTTTTCCGTTGTAGACCTGGAATTGCATTCCCACCATTTCGGGCAGGACCACCATGTTGCGCACGTGAGTCTTCACGGGCTTTCCTGCCTTTGCTTTCCTTATTCTTTCGACGAATTTCTTGATGTTTGTGCTCATGCGCTTCATCGTTCGTCTCTGGTGGGCGGGAACGAGTGCAATGAATTCCTCGAAAGTCATTTTCTTCAGGTCTTCAATGCTTTTTCCCCTGTAACCGAACTTTTTTACCATTCAATATTCACCGCTACTGCGTAACGACGCTCTTGCCTCTGCGGCGTCCGGTGCGTCTTGCGCCGATTTGTCCGCACTTCTTTCCGGGCGGAGCGTTGTGCGACCGCGTGCTCGACTTGCCGAACGAGCGTCCTCCGTGCGGGTGGTCGTATGCGCTCATTGCGGTCCTGCGCACGACCGGGTATTCCCTGTTGACTGCGCGCATTGCGTAGAACTTGTTGCCTGCTTTCTTGAACGGCTTTTCCAGTCGTCCGCCGCCGCACGCGATTCCTATTGTCGCGCGGCAGGCGCCGGGCAGTTCTTTCAGTGCTTTGCTCGCGAGTTGCACGCTTACGCGTCCAGTGTCTTCGTCGCGTCCGACTACTTTGGCCGATGCTCCAGCGACGCGGGCAATGCGTCCTCCGTCGCCTGGCACGACTTCCAGGTTGAAAATCGGGGTTCCGTCGGGAACTGCGTTCAACGGCTTTAGGCAGCCTATTCCTAGGCGCGCGTCCTTGCCGAATTCGACGAGGTCTCCGACTTTGAGTCCTTCGGCGGCGATTGTGTATATTTTCTTTCCGTTTTCTAGGAGAATTTCAACCAGCAGGGGGCTCCTGCCGGGGTCGTCGATGAATTCGGTGACCTGGCCGCGCATTACTCCTTCGAGCTCGTCTTGCGTCGGCCTGTCGTAGGAAATGTTTCCGAAGAACCTGTGGCCCGGCGAGCGGTAGGCTGGGCCTCCCTTGCCTCTCTTTTGCTGCATCAACCGCGTGCCCATGTCATCATCACACTATCTTCAATTTTGCCGCAACGTCGGCTGCCGCTCCTGGCTTGACGAATCTGACGAAGGCTTTCTTGCGTCCGTCAAGCGCAATCAGGGTAGTGACTTTGCGTACTTTTTCCTTGAATTGTTTTTCTACCTCGTCCCTGACCTGCTTTTTTGAAGCGCTTGTTTCGACTATGAACGTGAGCTTGTTTTCGCGTTCGATGCCGGCAACGGCTTTTTCGGTCGTCAACGGGTAGAGTATTGCTGCCATTTGAAAATCACTGGTACAACTGTTTTTCCGCGAGCTTCTGCAGCGCCGACTTGGTCCACAGCGTCAGCCTTCCGGCGTCTCCGCCGGGGGCGAGGAGTTCTGCGTTGAGTTCGTCGACTTTCACTACGTCTACTCCGGGAATGTTGCGGCTCGCCCGCCACACTCCCTTGTCGTCTGCAATTACTATCAGCACGCTTTTCGGGACGCGGTAGCCTCCGCGGCGCAGTCTTGCGCGGCCGGAGCGTGCCTTGCGTCCTTCGCTTGCGCGTTCGAGGTCTTGGCTCAACCCTATTTTTTCGAGGGTTGTTTTTACTTCCTTCACTTTCTTGAGCGACTCGAGCGAGTCGTCGATTATCAGCGGCAGTTTTCCTGCGAACGCATGGCCCCTGTGCTTGACTACGTCGGAGTTTGCGGTTGCGGCTATTGCGCTGCGGATCGCGTAATTCTTTTCCTTGGAATTGATTTTCTCGACGATCTTGGTCCAGGGCTTTGGCGGGTGCGAGCGGTGTCCCTTGGCCGCCTGGGGAACTCTCAAGACTCTTCCGCTTCTTCCCTTCGGAATTTTTTCGCGCGGCAGTCTCGAGCGGCCGGTGTTGATTATCTGGCGCCAGGCGTGCCTGCGTCCGTAGTACTCGGCGGTCGTGTTGAAGCCGGCGAGGACGTAGTTTCCTTTCGGCTGGTACGAAAGCGAACGCTGGGCGTGGAATGCCCTGCGAATCAAGTCCGGCCTGTATTCTTCGCCGAACTGCGTCGGCAGTTCGACTTCGCCGGACTGCGAGCCGTCTGTTTTGAAAACGCTTGCTTTCATGTTAAAATCACGCGACGAATTCCTTTACTTCAGTTTTCTTGGAGGCGCTCTTTGCGCGGAGTGCCTTGCGCAGGCGCACGAAACGCTTTTTCGGGCCGGGAATGCTTCCTTCGACGACCAGGAAGTCTCCCTTGATTTCGCCGTAGGAAGTGAAGCCGCCTTTCGGGAACATTGTTTTCGAGTCCGCTGCGGAAGCGAGTTTGAGTATTCTCTTGTTGAAGTCGGTTCTCCTGTGGAAACCCATTTGTCCTGCGCGCGGAATGGTGTAGAACACTTTGGCCTGGGTTTCTGCTCCCAGCGATCCTCCGTGCCTTCTTGCTCCGGTGGCTTTGTGGGGGTTGAGTGCGACTCCGAATCTTTTTACTACTCCTTGCCAGCCTTTGCCTTTGGTTACCGCGATTACGTCGACGAAGTCTCCTTCGTGCAGCACGTCTGCAGCGCGGACTTCCTTGCCGAACAAGGATTTGGCTGCGTCGAACTGGGTTTTGACGTCTCCGCCGAACGCGACTTCAAAGGCTTCCGGCGTTTTCTTCAAACCGATTTTTCTCGGTTGCGTGAGCAAAAGCATTCTTACTGCGACTGTGCGGTCGAGCATTTTTTCCAGTACCGCGAGGTCTCCTTCCTTCTTTGCGGGGGTAATGCAGCGGCGCGCTTCCTTCGGCGCGCTCTTTGAACAGGCCTGCGCCATTGCCTTTAGTCCGTGAACCGTGTTTTCGTACAGTACAACGGCGTATCCGAATGCCGGCGGAACTTCGATAAACGTTACTGCGCGGGTTACTTCCTGTCCCTTGAACGGGGACTCGGTGTCGTCGACCATTACGACGTGGGCCATTCCTGCCTTGTATCCGGCGAAGCCCTGCAAGCCCGTTCCTGTGTTGGGCCAGCAGCGGATGCGCGGAACCAGTCCCGGAGCGCGGCACCTGTGCCAGAAGGCCATTGAGCCGCGCCGGGGTCCTTTCTTTCCCATTCAAATTCACTTTTATAAGTATTCTAGTCTGCCCTGACTTTCTTTGAAATCGGCGGAGTTTTCTTGAACAACACTTTGTTTCCGCAGTACGAACAGCGGACTCCTACTCCTTCCTCGGGCCCGAGTTCCTCGTCCTTCAATTCCTTGCCGCACTTCCAGCAAACGAAAACCATTTTTTATCTCCTCAGCCGAGGCCCGCGAAAGCGGATCCTACCACTAAAACGAATATGAGCAGCACCGCAATGTTCAGGTAGCCCCTCATTCCCAGGAACCACTGTGCTGCGATGACCGCGATTGCGAGCATCGCAATTCCTGTGAGTGCGTCTGCCGCGAACACGAGCGGCAGGTAAGGCAGCGCGAAAACCGCGACTACCGCGAACAACGCGATTGACAGCCAGTCGGTTCTGAAATGCATTACGTTTAGCGCGAAGTACGCCACTACGGCGAACACGACCAACGCTAGAATAAACTGGTCTTCAAACAATTCAAAGCCACCTGGTGATGAAGTTCCCTGAACCCGAAAAACTTCGAGCTAGAAACCGTTCTTTCCCTGTCAAAACAGTGAAAGCAAAGCAATTCTATGCCGCAAGTCCTTAAAAAACCTTTCGGCAGAAAAAGCCGCTGCGCGCCCCGTGGGGGCAAAAAACGCAGAGAACCCTGCATTTACCGAAAATAATGGTTTGGCGGGCTTTTATAAGGCTTTCAAGCGTTCTTCTGCCTGTATTCGGCTAGAATATCGCTTAAAATGCGTTGCAGGCCTGAATAAAGCTTTTCGGCTTCTTTCTTGGTTTCTTCGGTTTCTTTCTCTAGCTTTTCCACGTCGGCTTTGTTGGTCTTCGGTTTTTCCTTTCGTAAAACGGCTTTTTCGACGTCCGCGTACAGTTCCTCGTCGCGGAGCCGCAGTAAATTCATTTTAAGCGCAACCAACTCGAGTTGGAGAGTGAGTTCGAATACCTTTTTGTTCAAGATTTCCGAGTAGTACCTGTTTTCCTGGAGGTAGTGGGTGAACTCGTGCATTGCCCGCAGGAACTCGCACAGTTCCTTCAACACTGCTGAGGAGTAATTGAATTCCTTGGCCATTTCCTCGGCTACTTTCTCGTCGATTTTCTCGGAACAAGTCATTAGAAAACACCTTTCTCAATTTTTTATGACAACCAATTTCATTTACCGCGCGCCTTGTTCAACAGCGTTCCCACGTGCGCGATTCTGATCAAGAGCGAAGCGGGGCGGAACAACTTGTGTCTCTCGCCTGCTTCAAGCAGGTCCTTGGCAATGCCTTCCACGGGGCGCCTTATCATTTTCTTGTTGGCCGCGAGCCACGGCCGTTTTGTGGCAATTGCTTTAATGTGGAGGGCGGCGGCCATTGCCTCTTCCATAGTCGGCCCCGTTGCGTAGTAATCGCCTTCGCCTACGTGAAACAAATAGTCGCTTCTGACAGGAATGAGTTCATCTATTTTCTGGACGTGCGCCGGGTAAGTCCACCTGCCGTTGTGCAGCTTCGCCGCTTCCATGCCCCTTGCGATTTTGTCGAAATTGATTCCTTCCAACGGAATTCGTATCAGCGCGCCTCCTTCTTCGACGGAGTGCCTAATGCCGCGTTTAGCGAGTTCTCTGCGGATTGCTTTCAAGGGATGTTCTTCCAAACGCAACGCACCAAAAAATTCTTTGCCTCGTCGAGTATATTAGGAGAGAGCCTCCGGCGAGGATTGAACTCGCGACCCCCTGTTTTCATGGGCCGTTACAGCGGCTTACAAGATTCACCGCGCAGAAGCGTATTTTTTTAGTAAGGCATACTTGCTCGCAGGACACCAGCCAAGTTTTTTCCACAGAGCGTATTTGAGCCGTGTTTTTTCATGACTGCTGCCGATGTCCTCGAACCACTTATGTGTCGCCGTTTTTCCGCAGATGCAGATATCGTAAGCGGTTCTCCATCCTTTGCGCTTATTTTTTATGTTGACGAAGGGAGTGAAACCCATTGACGTGAGCATTTCGAAAACTTGTTCAACCAATTCTTTCGAAGTATTTGTAATCTGTATCCGGGGGTAGTAGGGTTTTTTGCCGTATTTGCCTTCAAAATAGAGTGTACCGTCCGTGTCGAAAAGGCCGCGTATAAACGCTGCCCGTATTTTTTTGTTGCCTTTGCGTATCATCGTCGGTACTTGAATGTGCTTTTTGGGCCCGAGAGGAAAACCAAGGACGCGGTTCTTAAAACTCCCTATTGCTCTTGACGTTAAGTATACTCCGATCGTTCCTTCCGACCAGAAAACAAGTTTCGGAGATGCGTTATAGACGCGCAGCAATAAAGGCAACACAGTTTCTTTATAGTATTGTGCGTCTTCAACGCGGTTGCCTGCTATTACAATCCGGTGGTTTCGGTTGTAAATATTAAGGCTGCCGTCTCCCGCAAATATTCCGGCTTCTTCAGAAAGTTCTTCCGTCAACCTTGTAGGTATGCCTATACACCGAGATAAGTCTAATTTGCTGTACTCTACCTTACCTCTAATTGCTTCTGCGCACAGGTGCTCTGCCACTGAGCTACGGAGGCGCATACCTATTTTTCCTCGGGTTGTTTAAAATGGTTCTCTCGAGAATGAGCAACTGGCGGTTTATAACACCGAATTCCAGTGGCTTGCCGGTGGGTAGCTTAACGTCATTTTGCGGTTAAAAGAAGTCAGGATTTCGCCGTTTTTTCAACCACGCCTGTTTCCGCGTCGACTGTCACGAGTTCGCCTGTTTTAATGAGTTTGGTGGCATTGCCAGTTCCCACTACCACTGGCTTTTTCAGTTCTCTGGCGAGAATAGCGGCGTGTGACAGGACGCCGCCCTGGTCGGTCACGAGCGCCAGAAATTTTGTTAGGTGCGTTGTTGCAACGTGCGCGCTCGCGTGTTCCATCACGACCACTGCGTCGGAAGGAATTTTGTCCAATTGTTTTTCGTCCACCACTACATAGGCGATGCCGGTTGCTTTTCCGCATCCTGCCGGAAGGCCCGCTATTCTTTTTTCGTCGCCTGCTTTTTTCTCGTTCCACTCGCGGTACTTCAAGTGCTCGACGCCGTACTCGAGGACTTCGTTCAACGGAAGTTCCCGGGTGCGAATCAAGAGCAGCAGTTGGACTAGCGCTTGACCGAACGAAGAGATTTCCCCGGCCTTGGAACCGCTTTTGTGGAAGCGCGTGTTCGGACTGTATTTCTTTTGGTGGTAAATGTGTTTCGCGAAGTCAAGCTGGCCCATGAACACCGCGGTGCGGAAGAGTTCGTCGGGGTGTCCTTCCAGTTCCAGGATTTCCGACAGTTCTTTCTCGAGTTCTTTCACGGTCATGCGCGAATAGTCCTTTGGCATGAGCTGATAGGGTTAACTAAGCTTTAATACGCTTCTCGTAGATTTTGACGCGTACTGCAGGAAAGTGGCCGCTTCCCCACGCAAAGTGGTCGCGGGCGAGTGCGTGAATTTCTTCCAATAACTTTCGCTCGTTAGCTGAAAAGTAGTCGCCGGTTTTTTCCACAAAGCCGGTGTTTCTAAGCGTTTGCTCCAATTCCGGGGTTATGACCGGGAAGCCGATAGTCCTGCCTGGAAAGCCGCTTGCCGGCGTTTCCATTGCCATTACGTGGGTGGGAGAAACGCGTTCTATGAATGAAGCGAGGTCGCGTTGGCTTAGAATGCTTTGAATTCCTTTCAAGACGAGCACCGTGTTCTTGAAGTCGCCGAGTTTCTTTTTCGCCGCGTCTATTTCGTTCGGCGTCGTTTCCTCGGCTTTCTTTTGCACGTACTCCACTTTGGCGGCTACGTGGAAGGGAGGCATGGGCGGGCCGTCTGGCGAAATGTCGACGAACTTCGCTTCCGCGGGAACGCAGTCGCCGTCGAAGCCCATCGCAGGATAGACGAAAACGCCTTTCGTGCGCGTCAGCACGCGCCTAAACACTTCTTTCTGCACGCGCAGTATGGGACTGGTTGGCTTGCTTGCGAACATAAGCGGCCTGAACTCCGCTCCCGGAACGACTTGCGGGTCGTAGTGACTTGAAGGCTTGACTGCTTCTGGTTTTATGCCAGGCCACGCCAAGTGCGAGTTGGTTACGTTGAACGAGTGTTCGACCGCGTATTTTACCACGGCTTCCACTGCCGGACTAAGGCGGGGCAGGGGCCTCTTGTGCAAGTGGTCTTGCCAGGCCGCCTTGAGTTCCAAGTAGCTCGAAGCCGGAATGATTTGTTTCAGGGCCCGGCCTTGCTCGAGCACTTCCTTCGTTCGCTTAAGCAGTTCTTCCAACTCTTTTCGCCTCAATAAGATTTGTTGGTGCCTTGTTTTTATACTGCGTTGTATTCTCTTTGTTCAAGAGGAGGTGAAACAGCAAATGCCTTGTAAATGCTGCGGCACGAAGAGAAAGAAAGCCGTCAAAAAGAAAGCAAAGAAACGAAGATAGTCGAAGATAGTTTTTTGTGACTCCCTTTTTATTTTCTTTTTTTCTTTATTTTACCGTGATTCAAATTGTTTAACGCATTCATCGAACCGAAGAAGCTCAAGCGCGGCCCCCAAGTGATTACGCTCAAGGACGCTGCGGTAATTTCCGCTTTTACGGGGCTCCAGTCCGGAGACTCCGTGGTCGACGCGGGAGCCGGAAGCGGGTGGCTCGCCGTTTACTTGGGTTCGATTGTAGCTCCTTCGGGAAAAGTCGTTTCTTACGAGAACCGCGAGGAATTCGCTTCGCTCGCGGAAAAAAACGTCGTCCGAGTAGGGTTGGATAAAGTCGTTGAAATAAAGCGCGCCGACGTCTTCCAGGGAATCGGGGAGACGGAAGTTGACTTGGTTACGCTCGACTTGGCCGACTCGGAAAAAGCGCTTGCCTCCGCCTTTCAGGCGTTGAAGCCGGGAGGCCACTGCGTCGGATACCTGCCTTGCTTCGAGCAGGTGAAGAAATTTGTTTTGGAGTCGAAGAACTTCGGTTTCGAGCACGTCCGCTCGATTGAAGTCGGCGTGCGTGAAATCCTCGTTCGAGACTACGGCTGCAGGCCGGCCACGAAGGGATTGACTCACACTGCCTTCCTGTCGTTCTTGCGCAAGCCCCGCATGCCTTAAAAACCACTCTTGCAATAAAGGCTTTCATGCGCAAACTGCTTTCGTTTTTGTTCGCGTTACTGGTTTTTGTTTCACTAGCTTCGGCGGTTGACCTGCCTTCGTGCGCGGGAAAACAGGCGCGCTCGAAAGAGGAGTGCGCTTCTCCGTGTTATTTCTTCCAGCCGCAGGGAGCTTCCGCGGGAACGTGCGCGTACGGAGTTCTCGTGGTCGACGAAGTGAACGACTTGGGCAAGGCGGTTCCGACCGAGTCGGAAATGCAGGCGGCAACGTCTCCAACCAATTATTCTGTCGCCACGCCCGCGCAAAGAGAGCGCTTGGCTGAAGTCAGGCAAGAGCTCGCGACCGGCTACGAGGCAATGAATGCGCGCGTGAAGAGTCCTTACGACGCGGAAATCGAGCGGTGCGCCAAGAAGTACGGCGTTCCGGCCGACAGGATTCGTGCTCACATTGCCGCCGAAAGCGGGTGGAACCCCAACGCGGTTTCGAGCGCGGGCGCATCTGGTCTTACGCAGCAGATGCCGTGTTATGCCGGGGACTTGGTGCAGCAATGTATTTGCGCCGAGTGCGTCGGGGGAGGAACCGACTGCAATCCGGTTCCGTTGCGCAAAAACGGCTGCTTGAAACAGGGCGTTGTTTCCGGCTCGGACGACGAGCGCAGGCTCTTCGACCCTGAGTCCAACATTTGCCAGGGCGCCAAGGAACTCAAGCGCAACTTCCTGCGCTTCGGTTCGTGGGACTGCGCGGCGTTCGCTTACTTGGCTGGCGTTGGCACGGCAAGCAAGTACAACTGCCAGCCTCCTTCGGAAGACTCGGGCTTGAGATACATCCGCAGGATAACTTCTTACTACAACGCCTTTCGTTCGGGGCAGTGCAACGCAGGCGGCAAAGCAACGCATTGTTGAAGTGACTTTTGATGCGGCCGCGAGAAATTAGTGCGCGAATGGAGTTCGTACGCAGCTTGACGCTGCGTCACCCTATTTTCTTCAAGAAATTCGGCGAGTTAGTGCGCGGCAGAAAGGAAGTTTTCGTTCCGGCGAGACTAATTTTTCCTGCGTCGGAAGATTTGACGCACGACTTGAAACAGTTTGGTGAAAAGGGCTTGCGGCGTTTGTTCGACCCCGCGATTGAATTCGAGTTGCGCAGCAGGCACGGCGACGAAGCAGTTGATTTCTTCAGGCAACACTACGGCGTACAAAGAATTTATTTTGGGGGCGTGCGCAACCTCTGGCGCAAAGGCGTGCGTATGAAGCCCCTGCGCCGCTAGTCTTGTGAAACGCCTGCACTCGGTGTGGGCTGGAAATGGGCCGTCCGCTGAAGCCGCTTACGCATTAAGCAAGTTCCTTTCGCGCTTTCTGTGCGCGTAGTAGTACCATCCTGCTCCGGCGAGCAGCAGCATCAGCAAACCAAGCCAAATGGACGACCCGGACAAGGTGAACAAACCTGTTGCCGCCGACGCAGCGTGTGCCACGGCCGGAGTGGGCGTCGGAGTTGATTGCAGTGCCATTGCCGTGGGTGCCGGCGTTGGCGAGGGAACGGACTGAGAGAAGTTCAATTGACGCGGCGTTGACGTGGGAGTAGGCGTCGCAGTCGGCAACGGCGTGGGAGTCGGAGTTGGCGTAGGCGTTAGCGCGGGGCCAGGTCGCGGAGTTACGGGGTAAGACGCGCCGCCGCCACCTGTTGGCGGCGAGTAAGCGGGAACAGGGGTTGGAGTAGGCGCTGGTAAGTCAACGGTCGTCGAAACGGTGTTGGAGGCAGGGCTTTCCGAGCCCGCGCAGTCCCTTGCGGTTAAGTTGAATTCGTAGGTTGCTCCGTCGACAACGTCAGTGAAGGAATAGGCGGTGTTGTCCTCGCCGTCGACTTGCGCGGCAAGCGAGCCGTTTGCGTAAACGTTGTAGCCGCACACCCCCGAGCCGTTCGCCGCGTCAGTTGATTTTTCCCACGAAAGCGGGACGGACGCCGCGGTGACTAACGCGGGCGCCGTGAGGTTGGCGGGGGCAGTCGGAGCGAACGTGTCTATGCCTACTATTGCCTGCTGCGGCGTTTCGGTGTTGGTTGCGTCGGCCGAGTCATTTGAATAAAATAATATCGTGTTTTCTCCTTCGGCTACTACTGTGAAGTTGTTGGGGTTCGAGGACGAGTTGCAGTCAATGTTGATTGCGCCGTTTTGAATGCTGCAGAACGAGTAGTTGAAGCCCGCGGGCCAGTCGACTGCAACCAGGCTTACTGAAACGCCGGAGTAATTGTACCACGTTGCCGTGCCGCTCCAGTAACCGAAGGCGGGAAGCGTTATCGAAGTAACCGGGGGCGTGTTGTCGACTGCGAAGGCCGCGTCGGAGTCGTCGAAGGAAGTTGATTCGCCGTCGTCTGCGGAGACGCGGGCCAGGTACCGGTCGCCGTCAGCCGAAGAAAGCGTGTCAAAAGGTTCCGTGCCGTCGTTGTCCGAGAAAGCAAGCGGAGTCCACGTCGTGCCGTTGTCCGACGAGTAAAGCACTTGCATCGAGAAATTGTCGCCGTCCGCGTCGGCCGCAGTCCAGGTCGTGTTGTGGCTTCCGCTCCATTTTTCTCCTCCGTTCGGTGAAATTACTGTTATTGCGGGAGGCGTGTTCTGTACCGTTATTGATCCAGAGCCCGCGGGGCCGGCGTCCTGTCCGTCGTTAGGAGTGGCGGTGCAGGCGTACGCGTGGTGTTTCGTCGTAAACGCGGCAGGCAGCGTGCCTGCATTCTGGCCCGGCAGGTCAACGCCGTCTTCGCTCCACTGGTAAGAATAGGTGAGCACGTCGCCGTCGTCGTCCGATGCAACTGCGTTGCACGAAAGGTCGTCTGCGGTGTAAGCCGGGTCTGGCGCAATGCTGACCTTCGGCGCAGTCGGAGGCGTGTTTAAGACCGTGACCGAATCGGTGCCGGGAGTTCCTGCGTCGCCTTCATCGTCGCGCGGAGTCACTGCGCAAGTATAAACCTTGTTTTTCTCCGTTTCACTTGCCGGCAGTACGGCGGTAGTCTGTCCCGGAATCGCGCCGCCGTCTTCAAGCCACTGGAATTCATAGGCTATGTTGGCGCTGTTGCCGTCGGGGTCGGTGCTTGGCGTTGTTATCACGCAAGTCAAGTCGTCGTTCGTGTACGGCGAGTCGGGGGAAACGTCGACTGCCGGCTGAGTCGGCCTCATGTTGTACGAAATGTCTAAGCCGACGAAGTCGTGGCGCGTGTCGAAACGCTGGACGAAGCAGAACCAGCCGACTGACCAAACAGGGTACTGGCTGCGGCCCCACGCGAGGAACGAAATTCTTCCGGAATTTATTTTCGAAGCAGAGTCAAGAACGCCGGCGAGGTCGACGCTGTAACTGTCGTCTACGTCGCTTTCCGAGGGCCACAGGTTGCTCGTCGTCACGTCGATTGCGTTCAAGCCGTCGAAGACGGTGAGCTTTGCTTCTCCCGTCGAAAGGGGGTCGCAGTTGCCTAGCGACGCGGTAGTCCAGCCTTCTTGTTTCCGGTGTTCCCAGTTAGAGTAAACGTGTTTGACTGCGACTTGCGAGTCGGTGTAGGGAATTACCGACGGAATCACGAACGTGAGAGTCGCGTCGCTGTATCCGTACGCCGGCCACCCGTTAATGGTCGCGTAGCGAAGGTCGTCGGACGAGTTCAGTTTCTCCAATTGGTTTGAAGCAAGCCACTGCGTCGCTCCGCTGGTGCTG
>JACCLL010000048.1 GCA_013425325.1 Microcaldota archaeon
TCGAGTTTCCATTGTCCCGCGACCCGTTGTTCGCCTTGCTGACGGGCTTCTTCTGCATTCCGTCCCTCCTGCTTTCGTTCGGCGGAAAAAACGTTGCCCAAAAAGACGAACGCGTTTCAATCGACTGGAAACTCGTTTTCATCGGAGGCGCGTTAGGCGCTTTTTCGGCGTTGCTTCCCGCAATGACTCCCGCCGTAATCGCAGCAATCGCATTTTCTTTCCTGGAACGCAGACCCCTGGCTTTTCTTTCACTTGCCTCGGCAGTTGCCGGCTCCAAGCTGGCCTTCGACTTTGCGGCAACGGCATTGATTGGAAAAGCGCGTTCCAGCGCCGCGTTCACTGCAATGGAAGCGCTTGGACGGCCTTCGGCGATTGAAACAATATTGTTGCTTGCGGCGTGCGGAGCTGCGTTGTTCGCCGCAACCGCGTTGCTCGCGTTGGCCTACAAAAAAATTCCGAAGCTCTTCGGAAACCTCTCCCCCGCCGCAAACAAGGTTTTCCTAGCAGCAGTAGTCACAATGGTTTTCGTCTACTGCGGCTGGAGCGGCTTGTTCATAGCCGGCGTAGCCGCGTCAATCGGCTTGCTGGCGGTGGTCTGCGGAAGCCGCCGCAGTTACTGCAACGGCAGCCTCTTGGTTCCGGCGCTGCTTTACTTCACGGGACTGAACTACGCAGTCGCCGCGGCTTTATCCTGAGTCCGCAAAACCTATTAATTAACTCAGAGTAAGGCTTGCGATGAGAGGCCAGATAGTAATAGAATTGTTTTTCGCAGTCACCGTGTTCTTCCTAGTAATCACGTGGCTGTCCAACTATACCACTACGCTGTACGCGGACCCGACTGCGGTTTACTTGCAGGAAAAAAGCGTTGCCGCGCAGTTTGCTTCCCTTGCAAACACGGCCTGCGCTGCCGACGTAAACATCACTTTCGGCCTGCCGTGCATAAGCGAGGGAAACGCATCACTTTCCTACCAATTAATCGGGGTAGGAACGCCTGAAATCATCGTCCGCAGCCGGTTCTCGAACGCGTCGGCGCCGACGGTCTGTAATGCGGCCGCATTCATCGAAGACGCGTGCGGAACAGCCGTCTGCATAAAGAAAGACGGCGACGTGGCAAGAATAGAGCTTGGAGCGTGTTGAAGTGCGCGGACAACTGTTCACCATCGACCTCCTGACCGCAGCGGTAATCATTACGCTGGCAGTAGGCGTTGCCCTGTACTTGGATGCTTCCACTAAAACGAATTACGCGAGAGTTGTGGAAAGCCAAATGGGAACTGCCGACGCGCTCGCCGAATTCCTTGCGACAAACCAGTCGCCGCTCCAGCCGCCCGCCTGCTGGTGCGTAACGCAAACCAACCTAACCGACACCGTCTATGAAAACTGCAGCACCGCAGCCTGCTTTGATTCGCTTCCTCATCCGTGCAAAAACGTCTACTCGGCGACAAGGCTTTCTCCTTACTGCGTGAGCGGCGCGTGTGACTGCAATTCGACGCCTTGCGCGCTGGAGGTAAGGGCGTGTTGAATAAAGGAATTCTTTTCACTTACGACGCGCTCATCGCGCTCGCCCTGCTTTCAGCAGGTATGGCTCTCGTGCTGGTTTTCTCCAACTACGACGCCACGGCAGGCCGCTACACGGGACTGGAATCAATAGGCAGAGACTACTTGACTGAAAAATACGAGAACAACATAGACATCGATGAAGCCGACGTGCTGCAGCTAAGCGGAAGAACTGTGAGCGAAACGCCGCCAGTCGGCGAGCCGCTCGTAGTCTACTCTTCCGCGTTCGAGTACTTGGACTTGTGCAACTGCACCACTACGGCCTGCACTCTGGAAAACGGATTGAATGCGTCCTGCCTGCAGTCTCAGGACATCAACTCCAGCATCAAAAAAGAGGTTTGGGTGACGCCTTGAGCAAAGGATTTTTCTCAGCGGCGATAAACGCGTTGGTAATAGGCGCAGTCGTCACCGCCGCGTTGTTTGCGTTGACCTACGCGGCGTCGTACGACGCGAGCGTCAAGGGGCTTGAAGCAAAACGCGTTGCCGACCGGGCTTACGACGGCAATCACGGCAGCCGCCAAGTGGTTCTCGACAGCTTGATGGACTCGGCTTTCGCGGTCTACGGGTGTTCGCCGCTGCCGCTCGCCGACTTCTGCACCGTTGCCAACGACACTTACGCTTCTTACCTGGCAGGCTATTCCAGCGCATTAAACGATTCTATAGTAAACTTCAATTCTACTCCCCTCGGAATATACTGCAATTCCACTGATTCAACAACCGGCTTCAACTGGTCGTTCGCCTACGCGGCAAACACGAGTTTTACGGCCAACTCGTCGAACGCGAAAAAAACGTTGCTGGACTCGTTTTCATTGACCCTTGAACTACTCAACTACACGCCGGCGGTAGTAAACGGCTCGGGGACGACGTGCAGTGGCGAGGTCCTAATGAAAATAGCCGTAAACGACTCGAACGGCTACCTGATCAACTATGATGTCAACTGCAGCCAGCCGCCCGTAAACCTGATCGGCGATTGTCCCCCGTAAGCCAAAAACATATTAAGAAGTCGCAGCTAATTACTTGTTTGCAGTGAGCGGCTATGCAAAACAAAATCGCGTTGTGGGCGTTGTTGTTCCTAGCACTGGCCCTGCTGGTGCTTCCTTACACCAACCTGCTTCAATCCAGCTTGTCGAAGACGCCTTCCGGAATAACGCGGGACATGGCGCAAAAATTCGTTGAAGACGACGCGCGCACGGCGTACAGCGAAGACGCGATCGCAACCGTAAGCGCAGTCACGCAAAGCGGCGACCAGTGGAAAGCGGAAGCCGAAATCGAGTTACAGCCCCACTCGGCGTGCCCGAAGCTGATTCGCAGGCACTATTCGCTGATGCCGATACTGTTTGTTGAAGAAAGAATAGTTTCCACGTGCGAACCCAGGAAACCAATCGGACACCGCGTTGAAGCAATAATCGCATACGCCGCACAGGCTCCCGCCGGAAGCTATTTCTGCGGATTCAAAGCCCCGGTTTCAGCGCAGGAAGCCGATTCCTACTGCGGCGCAATCGACTCCGCCGCATTAACTTCGTTCACGCAGGCAGTACAAGGAGCAACGTGGATTGTCGCGTGGAAGTACGGCAGCGGAACAACGCTCGTTGCGCTTGACGACTACGCAAACGCCTTAGCCACGCAATAAGGTCACTCGGCTGAAACGTAGTAATACTCTCCTTTCCCCCGCTGTTCAACGTCAAGCTGGGAGCCCTTCTTGTTCGCGCGCGGCCTGCCCGACTCGGCGTCGCGGCGGAAAGTCAAATCCATTTGTTCAAGGAAGGAATTCATTGCCCGCTTCAGACTGAGCGGCGCGCCCGCGCGTCCTTTCTTGGAAGGAACGCCGTCGAACAGCACTATCCTGTCGCTGACGCGGTCGATGAAAAGCAAGTCGTGGTCAACCACGAAACACGGAACCTCCGTCTTGTCCGCAATTCGCCTGATCAAGTCCGCCGAGTGCAGCCTCTGCTCGACGTCGAGAAACGCAGAGGGTTCGTCGAACAAGCGCACCTGCGCCTGAGTACACAAAACCAACGCAATCGAAAGACGCTGGAGCTCTCCCCCGCTGAGTTTACCGACTTCCTTGTCGAGCAACTCGCTTATTTCAAGCCGCTGGCGCACGTCCGCGTCGAACACTTCGCGGTCGAAGTTCTTTTGCTCGGCAATCAACTGGCGCGCGGTTCCGTCGAACTGTGACGACGGATACTGCGGCTTGTAGGCAACTGAAAGCTTTTTGGTAAACCCGCGTCCTTCGTCCGGTTCTTCGACGCCTGCAAGCAGTTTGACGAAAGTGCTTTTTCCAATCGCGTTAGGCCCGAGGATTCCCAGCACCTCCGAGTCGGAAAAACCGCCTGCTTCCGCAGAGAAATCAAATCCCTTTTCGCCGAAAGTCTTGCTCAACGCAGTGTAAGAAAACTTGGGGTTTCCGAAAAACTCGCGCGGCGCCCCGCGATCGAACTTAATTGCGTAATCGCGGAAGCGCACGTTCTCGTCCTTCAAGTAACCCGCAAGGAATTCGTTCACGCCATTGCGGCTCGCCTTTACATGCGAAACTACCCCGTAAGCGCCTTTGGCGCCGTACAACACTTGCACGAAGTCGCTCAAGTAATCCAGCAACGCCAAGTCGTGTTCGACGACCACCACCGCAGTTGTTTCCGCCAGAGACCGGATTGCTTTAGCCACGTTCAAACGCTGGCGCACATCCAAGTAACTCGACGGCTCGTCAAAGAAGTAAACAGTCGCGTCCCGCGCCATTGCGCAGGCGATTGCGAGCCTCTGCAGTTCTCCTCCGCTTAGTTCGCTGAGCTTGCGGTCCAGGAACAGCCCGAGTTCAAGTGTTTTGACCAGTTGCGCGAACGCCCTGCGCTCGTCGCATTTCTTCAACAACTCGGCCGCAGTGGTCTTTGCCGAAGCAAGTTTGTCCAAGTACTGGGGCTTGTAGGAAACCCGGATTTTCCTTCCCTTCAATTTCTCCAAATAGGATTGTATTTCGCTTCCCCGGAACTCATTCTTGAGTTCCTCCCACGACGCGTCGCGCGCGAAGTGCCCGAAGTTCGGCTTAAGCGCGCCCGAAAGCAGTTGCAAGGCAGTGGTTTTTCCTATTCCGT
This sequence comes from Microcaldota archaeon, assembly GCA_013425325.1. Classification (GTDB taxonomy): domain Archaea; phylum Micrarchaeota; class Micrarchaeia; order Norongarragalinales; family UBA8480; genus UBA8480. Next base: position 4,644 of record JACCLL010000048.1, read on the forward strand.
TGACTCCTATTATGCCTACCACCGCCTTTTCTTTGGGAAGGGGAAAGCCGTGCAAGCGGAACGTGTTCGGCCCGTACTGGAACGTGGGCTTGCCGGATTCTCCCGGCAGGTTGATGACCTTGATGCAGCTTACTGGACAGCGTTTGACGCACAAGCCGCAGCCGGTGCACAGTTCCTCGTCGATGACGGGAAAGCCGTCGGGGCCGACTACGATTACTTCCTCCCGCATTTTGACTCCGGGACAGATTTTCATGCACTGGTAGCCGCAGATTTCGCGCGTGCACTTGTCTCTTCCGATTACTGCAACTCTCATTTCCATCAACGCATTATACACTAGGTTAACTCAAGAAAACACTGCCGCTGTTAAAGAACGAGTATCAGCACGCCTATTACGAAGAGAAACAAGCCGAACAGGAAAACGCCGCCCAACACGGCGGTAAGCGCAAGGCTAAGCAGGCTTGCAACCGCGTCTCCTTTGAAGAAAGCCAGGTACCAGACTAGGAACATTACTACCAAGCCAATGGCTAGGGAAGCTAGTCCGGCTTTGCTTACTCCAGTCATTCAATAAACACCTTTTGAACGCGATTGTAATAGGTTTAAAGCGAACGCAATTAATAAAGTTTTCACGAAAGGCGAGTTACAGTGAAAGTAGTCAAAATAGACCGGAAGGAAGGCCTGCTCGTCGCGGAACCCGAGTCCTTGGAGGACTTGTGGTACTTGACGAAAATACTTGAGCCAGGCGACTTTGTTACCGGCAGGTCGTTCCGCCGCTTCAAGCCAACCGGAGGAGTTCAAGCCACCTCGGGAGAAAAAAAGCCCGTTAAAGTCCAGATAAAGCTGGAAACCGCCGAGTTCGCGGAACAAGCCAACAAACTGCGCTTGACGGGCGTAATAGTTGCCGGAACGCCTGAAGAGTACTGCCCGCACGGCGAGTTCCACACGCTGGACATCGAACCCCGCCAGCGCATTGAAATCGCGAAAAAACTCAATTCCTTCCACGAAAGCGTTCTCGACGAAGCCAAGAAACGCAGCAAGCACGCCCGCGCGCTCGTCGCGGTAATGGACGAGGAAAAAGCGCTTTTTGCGGAGTTACAGACGCGGGGAATAAAATTCGGCCCGGAAATAAGGTGCGGCGCCAACAAACGCGAGCCCGCGGCGTTCGAGGAAAAGAGAAAACAGTTTTTTGCGGAAGTTGCGGCAATGTTCAAGCAAAAGTCGGAAGGAAAGCAAGACATGCAGCTGATTGCGGCCGGGCCCGGCTTTACTAAAGACGAGTTCAAAAAATTCGTTTCAGACCGCGAACCTGCGCTCGCCAAGCGACTCGCTTGGGAACATGCGGGCAACGCCGAAGAAAGCGCGGTCTACGAACTGCTCAAACTCGGCGTTCTCGAAAAAATCTTGGGCGCCCAAAAACTGCAGGAAGAATACTCTGCTTTGGAAAAGTTGAAGGCAAGCATTGGCCGCGAAGATGGCCTTAGCACATACGGGTTGGACGACGTCCGCGCGGCCGTGAAAGCCGGCGCCGCGGCGCAAGTAATGGTTTTGGACGAACTGGTCCGCAGGAACGCGGAAGCTCGAAAGATTTTGGACGAGGCAAGGCATTACGGTGCCGAAACCCTGGTCTTCAACTCGGAGGACGACGCGGGCGCCGAGTTCAAGGCCTTCAAGATAGCAGCCATGCTGCGCTACAGGCTGACTCCTTATTAGAAAAGGTAAAAGAAGGGAAAAGCGGGGCAAACGCCCCGCATCAACAACCTAGGTTCTTACTGCTCTTTAGCGAAGTCGTATATTGCTTTCAATGCGACTATCGCCGCTGCGGGAGCGATCATTACTCCGAAGAGTGACAGAATCGTTCCGACTTGCGGTATGTACGGCGTGAAAACCGCTGACAGGCTCGTTACGCTCAATAGAAACGCAACTGCCGCGACGAGGAAGTGGTTGACTTCTTTGTCGCCTATGTTCACGAGTCCTACGACGATACCGATTACGCCTAGTATCCACGGCATCCACGAGTAGGACATGAAGCCGCCTACTATTGCGATGACCAAGCCAAGCAAGAACAGCCAGGCACCAATCATCGGCAAACTATTTTTCGAAGCCATTTTCTAACTTCACCTCAACGCGAGTTTAATGGGTGAAAAAATCACTCGTTCCCCGAATTTAAAGCCTTTCCCAAGCGCCTAACTTCGTTTTTTGTCGATAAACTCAAACATGGGCTGAGTCCACTGGCTCCAGTACTGGCCAGGGTTCTTTACCGGAACGGGAAACGCCGACTCTGCGCCGGGAGACGGGTTCGGGCCTTCGGCAAGCGAAAACAACTCGGAGTTGAAGAAAACAGCTGCCTCGGACTGCTGGTGCTCCAAAGCCGATAAAACAAGCTGTTCAGCCAACTGCTTTTCGTCAACCCGCTCAAGCAACGAAAGCAGGTAAGGAGAATCCCGCGGCCAAACAACTGCGCCGTGGTACTCTTCGTCCCCGAAAAACGTCCTCTGCCTTGAATTCCTGCACAATACGCCGAAGAGCTTGTCGCCGCGGCGCACGAACAGCTTTTCTGAAGCGACGTCAAGCGCCTTCTTGACTTCCCCTCCGGAAAACGAATCCGGCAGCAGAGCCATTGCAACCAGCGCGGCACTGGACTCTTCCACCGGCTTGGAACCGCTGCACACGCAGTGCGATAAAAACCCGTTCGGAAGCATGAAAAACTCCTTGTAATTCGCTTCCACTCGCTCGACTATCTCGGCGACTTGAGGCAAGTCGTCGTCGGAAGCGAAGTTAAGCAGTTCCTTGAGAAACGCGAGCCACAACGCATTGCACTCGACCAAGTAATACGCGGGCGCGTTTAACGCGGCGTAAACCTTTTGCGCGTTGCCGCCGAATTCCGCTGAAGCGCGGGAAACGCATTCTTCCGGAACACGTGACGGAACCATTGCCTGCTCGCTTCCAACGCGCAACCGCCGCATGGAGTCAATCCAACCGAAGTTGGCGGGGCAACGCAGCAGGCCCTTTTCGTCCAGGAACACGTTCGCGCTTCCCTTTGCGAAAGATGAAATGGTTGAACGCGCGTGCTTGCGCAGCGACTCAAGCACTTCGCGGTCGCGGCCGAGGTGAAGGAACTTGAGCGCAGCCAAGTAAGCCAAAAGCGTTGCATCCAACGAGTTATAGGCAGCTGCCTCGCCCGACCGTTCAGAGAACTTATTCGGAATCAAGCCATTCTTCTCCAGCGCCAAGGCGTCCAGAATCATGTTGCGCAAAGCCCGCTTGCGGCAAGCGAAGTACAACGAAAAGTTCGTGTTTATTCCCTCGAACGCGTCGCGGAACCACGCGTTGCGGAACCAGAACGCCCCCGCGTCGGGAAAACCCGCGTCGCCCCACTCGAACTTGTCAAGCAAACACAAGAACCGGCCTTCCAAGGCAACTGCCGCGCCATGGCCCCATCGCGCCTCCGCCGCGGCGAACTTGGGCTCGAAGGCCTTGGCGTAACGCCCGAGGCGCAGCAGTTCGCGGCGCTCGTCGGCGGACGCGACTTCAAACGAAGCCGCGCGTTTTTTCTTAGGAGAACTGTTTGAAGCGGAAGCAAACAAGGTAGCACAACCGCTTTCCAAGTCCAGCTCTATTTCGCCCGCCGCAAACACCCGCCTTGCCGAGCCGGCGAAGCGCAAGGCGCCTCCATCGACTCGCCTGCTTCCGTCTCCAAGTTTGTAAAACCACTCGCGAACATTACTGGAAGCAGCCGCGCGCAAGACGCTGGGACTCGAGAAAACAATCCGGCAGCCCTCCTTTTCGGCGACAAGGCAATTGTTTTCCTCAAAGGAAGAATGCGCTTCGGGAACCGAGTCCGCGTACATGTGCCGCAAGTCCACCAGCGGCTTTACCAGGACGGAACGCCGGCCTGAACCAGTCAGCGAAAAGAAAACGCCGAGCGTCCGGGGCGCGGCTGAAAACAAGTAGTACTCCACGCAGAGTTCGCCTTCGCCGGCTTCGTAAAAGTATTTTGCAGCCCAGGGAAAGACTTTCACCCGCGCGGGTTTCAAAGAAATTCTTTTGCCGCCGTCGCCGTACAATGCGAACGGCAGGGAATCGAAGAG
>JACCLL010000071.1 GCA_013425325.1 Microcaldota archaeon
CGTCGGCTGCCACTAACTCCATTTGAACAACCCCCTTGTAAGCGAAATCCTTGTTTGTTAGACACTGTATTTGCTGCAGCGGGATTAAAAACCATTTGCGGAAGAACGGGGTCTCACTGGCTGACTCTTATTTTGCAGCCCGACGGTTCTTCGACCTGGCCGAACAAAAACAGTTTCAGCAAGCCCACGTACGGAATGCGGGCGAGTACTTTGCCGTGCACCTCGCTTCGCTCGGGAAACTGGATTCCGCCTTCGTAGTCGATTACCTGGTTATTGTCCCCCTTCGTGACGAAAAACGTTTTTCCGGTTTCGTCGTGCAGCGCGAGCCACGCGCGGTGGACTATCAGGCCGTAGGAAGAGGGGTTTGCCTGGTATACTATTACGTCGTTGGAGGCGTTGAAGCCGAACGACTGGTTGTATACGGTAATGGCGGAAGTGCAGAGGGAGGAAACCAGGGTTCCGTCGCGTTCTATAGTGCAAGGGCTCTTCCGTCCGTACATTTGCGGAAGGGAACCCGAGAAATTCACGGCGGGGGCGTTAATTTGGCCGCCTTGGACTACTATCAAGTCCCCCCTTTCGAGGACGGGAACCATACTGCACGAAGTGACTACGTCGATGGGGGACGAGGTTTGGAGAATGAGGCAGAGGATGACCCAGATTGCCAGCGCCGCGCCGATTGCTATCGCGACTTCCTTTCCGGCGTGCAAAAGCGACTTCTTGTCCCACTTTTCCGGCGCAATGTCTATGAAAACCAGCGCGAGGAACGCCGCAAGCGCGGCGAAGGCGAATAAAAAGAATTTGGTGAAAACGTAGAGCGCGAGGGACGCGACGAGCGCGGCTCCCAGTCCCCATGAAAGCAAGCCTGATTTTTTCGCAGCGGGTTTCACTCGCACACTTCCGCTACTTCTTGGACTTCTTTACTTCCTTCTGCAGCGCCTTGAACTCGGCCGCCAGGCTTTCGAAGGCGGCTTTGAGTTCCTTGCGCGGGTGCTTGGCCTTGACTAGAATGTGGGGGTTGCCGAGCAGCGGGTGGTCGACTTTGCTTGCGGCGAAAGAAACGCCCTTGCTTTCCAAAAGCCGTTCCGCAACGAGGTTTGCAAGGCCCGGGTTTTCTCCAGTCAACGCAACTTCAAGCAGGTCCCCGTCTTCCTTTACTACTTCAATCATTGCAATTCACCTTTGTTCAGAAATGTTGTCCGGCGGCCATCTTCCGCTGTTCCTTGTTTCCGCAAGCGGGGCAAACCATTACCCTGCCACGGGGCTCGAGCTCCGCCTTGCAGCGGGCGCAGTGCGACTTTACGACTCCGAGCTCGGAGTCCGCGATAGTCAAGTATATTCCGAGGGAAGTGATTTCCTTCACGCGGGCTTTTACGACGTCGCCGATGCGCAGGAAGTCCCTGAAGTGCTCGGTATAACCGCGTTGGATTTCGGAAATGCGGAGGTAAGCGTAGTTGTTGTGCGAAGCGATTCTTTCTCCCTTGCGGGAAACCGGCTCGAACTCCATTAACGCAACCGATTCATACAAGTCGTGGACCAACGCGTAAGCATAGTCGCCTGCCGCAAGCGGCCGGACTACGGTCGGAGTCGCTACCGAAACCGAGCGCGCACGGTTGTCGGCCACTTGCTTGCCTTCGACTGCGGCAAAGAGTTTTCCTTCCTCTTCGAAAGTGCCTTGTCCGCCGACGCTTTCCTCCGAGGTCGCGAGAAATTCTCCGGGCAAAATCAATTCAGTTTACACCTTGGCAAATGAAATACTCTGGAAAAAGAGTTCGGAAATAGAGTGCACGAGCACCCTAATAATGGTTTCTGGAACTCGCTAGCCGCCCGTTTTTTCGCGCAGCGCCATCAAGTTCTTCATCAGGTCGTCCGCAATCTCGACGTTCTTTTTCACAACAGGAGTCACTTCCTCAGCCGGCTGGTCCTCCGGAATCTTGGCCGCTTCCTTGGCCATTGCCTTCGTGGCGGCAACCGCTTCCTTGATCACCGGGTGAGACGCTCCGTGCGCCACCTTCAACTCTGTGAGAATGGAATCCATTTCGCTTGAAATGTGTAAAACCAGCGACTTGAATATCGCCGTCTGGTTGGCGCCCTCTTCGTCCATTGCGTCCTTCAGTATTCCAATCAATTCATTTAGGCCCAGCAAACGGCCTTCCAAGTAAGCTTCCTTAAGCGCCAGATCCTCTTCTTCAGCCATTTAAACCAACTCCGCGAATAATTGAATAGCGAACGCTACGGCAATTTAAAAAAGTTGCGCGCCCCTCTCTTTTCATGACGCTGTTCGCCGACCTGCACCTGCACTCCAAGTACGCGCGCGCAACCAGCATTAACATGGACTTGGAGCACATCACCAGAGGCGCGCGCGACAAGGGACTCGGACTCGTCGGCACCGGCGACTTCACGCACCCCACTTGGTTCAAGGAACTGAAGTCGAAACTCGAAGAATCGCCTGAAGGCAGCGGCTTCTTCTCGCTGAAGGGCGAGCGCGGCGCGCCGAAGTTCATGCTGCAGGTGGAAGTCGCGACTTTCAAGTCAACTCCCAAAAAAGTGCGCAAGGTACACCACGTCATCTGCGTCTCTTCGTTCGACGAAGCACAGCAATTGAACGACCTGTACTCTAAGTGGGGAAACCTCGCCGCAGACGGCCGGCCAATGTTCGGCAACCGCCCCTGCGCGGAATTAGTTGAAAAAACCAAGCAACTTTGTCCCAAGGCAGTGGTTTTCCCGGCCCATTCCTGGACTCCCTGGTTCGGTGTTTTCGGCAGCGAAAGCGGCTTCGACTCGCTTGAAGAAGCCTATGAAGACCAAGTCAAACACGTATTCTGCTACGAAACAGGAATGAGCGCAGACCCGGGCATGTGCTGGCGGCTCAGCAAACTCGACTCGTTTACGCCGGTGAGCTTCAGCGACTCGCACTCGTTCTGGCCGTGGCGCCTTGGAAGGGAGTGCAACGCCTTCTCCGACGAAGTGAGTTCGTTCGACGACTTGTGGACGGCGGTAAAGAAAAAAGACTCAAAGAAATTTTTGTTCACGGTTGAAACCGACCCCGCTTACGGCAAGTACCATTGGGATGGCCACCGCAACTGCAACTTCTCCTGCTCTCCCGCCGAAAGCAGGAAACTCAAAGGAATCTGCCCGGTCTGCAAACGCCCGCTGACAATAGGCGTTGAATACAGGGTTGAGCAACTGGCGGACAGGCCCGAGGGCTTTGTTCCAAAAGGCGCGATTCCGTTCAAGAAACTGTTGCCGCTGCACGAACTGCTTGCAACCGTTTACTGCACGTCCCTCTCGTCGAAGAAAGTAATGACGGAAGGAACGCGTTTGATGAATGAATTTAGCTCCGAACTCAACGTGCTCCTCGAAGCTTCGCGCGAAACGCTGCTGAAGACGACGGACGAGAAAATTGTTGACGCGATCTTGTTGAACCGCGAGGCGAAAATCAAAGTCAAGCCCGGCTTCGACGGAGAATACGGCGTGCCCCAGCTCCCGCAGGAAGCGTTGTTGTGCGAAAAGCCGGCGGAAGAAAAACCGAGAACTTCTCAGCAAATCAGGCAAAAGAGTTTAGGCGACTGGTGAGCTAGCGCCTCATCCACCAGAACGCCGTAAGCAAAACTTCTAGGCCGAGGAACCACGTCAAGTCCGGAATCACTGCAAACAGCGTGAGAAAGAGCAAAACAGCTGTTCCGATCATCCAGAACATGAACGGATCCATCCCGAAAATATTTCCGCCGCCTGCATAGACTTCCTGAGAACCAGCTGCTTCCTTGCTTGCGCCCGCCTGCGTGCCGGGATTCAACGGAGTGGTTTCGCCGGTGTTGGGGTCGACCCGCACGGCGAACCCGCATTTCTTGCAGTAGACCACGCTGTTTTGCGAGTCCACGTCTAAATTTGGGTTTCCGCAGTTCGGACAAGCAACGTCCATGAGAATCGAAAGCCGTTACCGAAACGCTTTATTTAAATGTTGGGGACAGCACTATCTTAGCGAGGGTCAAGCAATGCCTGGAGAAGAGCTTCCAATACAGAAATTCCACCGCGCCGTCAGGGAATTCAGCGACAGGAGAATAAACCGCGAGCAATTCCTCGAAAGACTGCCGCCCGCCATTGCCGGAATGCAGTCAATTGAACTCGACGCCGCCCTTACCGCCGTCTTCGAAAACAAGAACTACAGCGACGTGCACCCCGACGTAGCGAGGATAGTTGCGGAGCACAGCGGACCCGAACTCGCCAACACCATCGCCGCGCTCTTCGAGAGCACGTCTTCTTCCACCGCATCAGTTTCGTTTGCCAAGGCGTTGGTGAAGTACGGCGAGCCCTCCATGCCCCTCTTGATGAAGACTCTCCAGCAACCGGGAGAAGAACCCGGCGTGTTCGACCGCAAGCTGACTGTAGTCAGAACGCTGAGCGAAGCGCGGCTGAGCGTATTCAGCAAGGACAGCCAGTCCGCCCTGCTCAAGGAATTGACGCGTATTGCGTTCGACAAGGACAAGGAAAACGACGTCATCAGGATACAGGCGGTCGAAAGCCTGCGCGACTTGGCCGAGTCAAAAGAAGGAATTCACCCGGCCGTCGCCGCCGACGCGCTGTCGGAATTGACTAAAGCAATGCCCACTACCGAGGAAGAGCATGAAAAACAATTCGGTTCGGACAAGACAATGCCTAATTACTTCGTGCACACGCTGTCTTCGCTCGCGGGAACTGCCACTGCGTCAGTGAAGAAGCTGAAGGGAGCCGAGCAGGAAGAGGCGGCCGAAAAAATCGAGGACGCCCTCCACAAAATGGTTGCGCAAGAGCCCTACCTGTCGCTCGTGCAGACGGGCCTCCGCAGGCTCGGCGACCTCGGCAGGGCCAATCCCCGGACGCTTGACGTGCTGTTCGAACCGCAGCCTCCCCTCCTGAAAGGAATTGCCGACGAAGCGCTGACTAAACTCGCGCCGGAAGCCGGCAAAACGCCTTACTTGGTAAACCGCGTTGCGAAAAAATTCATTGCAAGCATTGAAACAGAGCCCCTCCGCTCCTTTTCCTACGGCCGGTTCCTTGCCAACGCCGGAAGCCAAGGCATTGCAGAACTACAGGAACTAATGAAGTCGCACCCCGACGAAGAAGTAAGGCACCAGGCAGCGCGATGCATGGCAGACAGCTTTGACGGAACGAGAAACCTGATTTCCATCGTCACTTCCAAAGAAGAGCCGCAGCTGAGGGCCAGCGCCTTGCTGGGCCTCGGAGCGTTCAGGCCCCCCACTTTCGCTGCACAGAAGGCGATCGACGCCCACTTAAAGCTCATCAACAGGGTGGCCGCCGACCCCAAAGAGCCCCTCGAAGTAAGGCAGGCGGCAATGCACGGGCTGCTGAGCACCGGCGAAAAAGGCGTGGCAAAAGTCAGGGCAATGCTGGACGACGCGCCCACGCCGCAAGGAAAGCTGAACATCGCAAGGTTCCTTACGCTGACGGGAGCGGGCCTCGACGTCCTCGCCGACGTTCTTGAAAAGCACCCGGACGTCATGACGCGAGCCGCCGCGGCAATGGCCGTCGAAACTTCTCCAACTATTCTGGGGTTGATATTGCCCAAAGAAAGAAGAACGAGAGTAACCGGACGGAAGGGAGAAACAATAGAAGCACTGAAGGTAGTCGAACACCCGTTGTACACCGTGTTGAAGAAAAAAGCCTTCCTGGAACCAAAGGAAGACGAAATGGTAAAGCGCTCGGCCGAACTGGCGTTGAAAAGAATCAGGGCGCTGAGAGAACGCCCCACTTACGCGCCGTTCTTCGCAAAAACCGAGTCAATGCTGCCGCCGGAGCCGACCCCCGAAGGACGGCCCGGAACCCCGACTCCCGAAGAAAGCCGCCGCGAGAGACAACTCCGCCGCGCAGCAATGCTGCCCACAATGGTGGGCGCGCAAGCGCCGAGAGTGCCTACTGAACGAAGGACGACGCAGAAGAAAAGAAAGTGATTAAACTTGCCTGAAAACCCAATGCTGGATAAAATGCGGGAACTCGCGAGAAACTACCAGTCGCGCGAAATCAACGTGCGGCAGCTCGAAATGGCGTTACGCTACAGCGTAAAAGAGCACGGAGGCCAGGCAGCAGCATATGCGCTGGACAACACAGTGCGCGCCGACGCATTCCGGCCCATAGCGTCCGACTTGTTTAAAGCAGTGGCGAAAACCCGCGACCCGCACGTCTTCGAAGTCCTTAAAACTTGGTTCGAGCACGGCAGCCTGTCCAACAACGTAAGTGACGCAATCGCGGAATACGGCTCGGAAGCCCTGCCGTACCTTCTTGCATACGCCGACGGCGGGCACGACCCCATGCGACGGGTGGTAGCGCTAAAGACGCTTGCAAAAATAAAGGAACCGAACGCGAAGGCAGACGCGGCGGCAGTAAAAAAAATCGCGAAAATAGCGGCCGGCGACCCGAACTCCCTCGTCCGCAAAATAGCGTTGGAAACAGTGCACGCAAAAGTATCCCCGGAAACGCCTCCCGAAACGCTCGCGAACGTCACCGAAGTCCTCCTCAAAAGCAAACCCGAACAAGAACACGAGGCACTCGTCCACCAACTGGCTTTAAACCGCGTGCTGAGCTACGCGCAGACGGCATTGCGCGGAAACACCAGCGAAGAAGCAAACCAAGCGGCGTACAGAATAGCGGAAGCAGTTGCGAAAGCAACCGCAAGACCAGACGACTT
>JACCLL010000096.1 GCA_013425325.1 Microcaldota archaeon
GGTGGTTTGCAGTGTTTCCTTCTAAAAAACGCAGGAGTCCCTTCGGCGGATTCTTCCTTGATTTCGACGAAGACTTCCGCAGAATAGGGGAAGAAATGGAGCGCATGATGCGCGAAGCCCAGAAAGGCGGGCGGTTCGAGCAAAACAGTCCGTTCGTATACGGCTTTTCAATGCGCGTGGGACCCGACGGCAAGCCTGTTGTCAACGAGTTCGGCAACGTGCCACGCGGGAAAGGCGAAAAACTTGAGGAACGCGAGCCCTTGGTCGACGTAATCAACAAAGACCGCGAAGTCAGCGTAATCGTAGAACTCCCCGGCGTCGACAAGCAAGACATCAAGCTGGAAGCAAAAGGCGAAACCCTTTCCGTGAAAGTCGACGCCAAGGGACGCAAGTACTCGAAAGAAATTCCGTTGCCCGCGAAAGTCAAGCCCGACTCCGCGAAAGCCACTTACAAAAACGGAGTACTCGAAGTAACCCTGCAAAAACTGGCTCCGGCTGTCGAGAAAAAACGGGAAATAAAAGTAGAGTGACTTTGAATGGAAGAACACGAGAGCCTCAGGAAAACAGTTACCTTCATCACCGGCGGAGCCGGAGACATCGGCGGCGCGACCGCGGAATTGTTTGCCAAGGAAGGTTCTCACGTAATCATTGCCGACGTGAACGACGCCGCTGGAAAAAAGCTCGAAGGAAAGCTCAGGCGCAAAGGCCTTGCCGCGACTTTCATGCACATGGACGTACGAAACGAAAGCGAAGTCGAACGCGTCATGAACGAAGTCGGACGAAAATTCAGGAAAATAGACCACCTGCTAAACATCGCCGGCGGCGCGCTCCCCGAAGAACAAAAAAGGCTTGACATGAGCGTGCAAACCTTTCGAGACAGCCTCGAACTGAACCTAGTCGGGCCTTTTACCGTAACCAAGCACGCCTTCCCCCTCCTGAAAAAAGGAACCAACCCCACCGTCGTCAACACGTCCACGTACAACGCCGCCATGGCAGTCGGAAACCCCGCCTACACTTCCGCAAAAGCAGGGCTGGAAGGACTAACCCGCTACCTCGCCTCGCACTTGGCCGACCACGGCATTCGAGTCAACGCAGTAGCGCCCGGCGCCGTTCCCACTAAAAGAGTAATCGCGTTATACGGCGGCAGAAAAAACGAACTCGAGAAAAACCCGGTTTTCAAGGAACTCAAGAGAAGAACGCCAATGCCGCGCTTCGGCAAACCCGAAGACATTGCCCAAGCATTTCTCTCGGCGGTAAAACTGAAGTTCATGACCGGCCACGTCCTCAGAGTCGACGGCGGCGCCTCGTCCGGCAGACACGTCGTATAACTAGAACCATTTCTTGAGCTGCGATTGTTCCGAAGACTGCGGTTCCTTGAAAGCCTTCGCCAGAGCCGACTCCACTCTCTCCTTCGAGAAGTCGTGTTCGTCGCACATGAATTGAATCAACGCCGCTCGTTCGGGTTCCCTGAACTGAAGGTCGGCCTTGGTTACTTTCACGCTCGGCGGTTCGAGAAACAGTTTTGCAACCGGCTTCCACTCCATTTCCAAGCCCGTAGTGTAAAGAATTGATTCGAAGGAATCGTGTTCCTGAACCAGCTTCAACGACTTTTTGGGTCCAATGCCGTGGATTCCTTCGTTGAAATCCGTTCCGCAAAGCAATCCAATCCAAACCAGCTTCTCGCGCGTTATCCCCAGCCTGTCAAGGTTTTCCTGCAGCAAGTACTCTTCGGGAACGACGTCGACGTACGCGTTTCTCCGCGGCATTTTCCTCCTTCCCGCGATAGTCAGGTTCCGTACAAGAATCGGCGCGCCGAACAACAGCGAGTCAAAGTCCTGGGACGCCGCGGCGTAGACTACTCCGTCGGCCGCCATTACAGAACACTGCGCCTCTCCCTCGGAAGGAGCCTGCACCCAAGGCAAGCCCATCAACTCCAGCAGATGCTTGGAGTCGGCAATGTTCTCGGAAGTCAGGCGCGCAGTGCGTTGGGAAAGCATTGCCGCCTCTTCTTCCTCGCCTTCCTCCCTCGCTTTCTTCATTTGCTCTTCCGCCTCGTGCTTGGCCTGGCTTCTTTCCGCAATCGTGCGGTGCTTCAGGGGACTGGGTTCTCCGTCGAAAACGAACACAGGCCGAATGCCTTTTTCCAAGAGGTTGCAGGTGCGGTAGAGCAAGCCGCTCAAGTGGGACGTGATTCTTCCCTTCGAGTCCATTAACGGCGTTCCGTCCGGCTGGCGAATGATTGTAATGAATTGGTACAGCGTGTTGAACGCGTCGACTGCAAGCGTCTTGCCTGCCAGCTCCTGGAGAGAACGCTCGTGCTTTTCAAGAATCGGGTTAATGGCTACGCCCATGTTTTCACGAAAGGATTTTTATTACACCGTGGTTTAAAATCGTTGGATTAAAGCTGTTTCTGGTAATATCACCATGGGCGAAACCGAGTGCGACATCTGCGGAAGACCCGCCGTAGGAGAAGCCATCGTCGAAGGCGCGCGCATGATGGTCTGCATCCGCTGCGCCGGCCACGGCAGAATGATTGCCCGCAAGCCCGCGCCTGCTCCAAAGGGACGCGCCTTTGCGGCGCCAGCGCCAAAGAAAGCAGCGCCCGAACTGGAGCTAGTCGAAGACTATGCCGCCGTAATCAGGAACGCCCGCGAAGCCAAGGGCCTCTCGCTCGAACAACTCGGGCAACAACTCGGCATAAGGGCTCAGGAACTCCAGCACATGGAGGAACAAAAACTCCGGCCCCCCGAAAAAGACTGCAGAAAACTCGAGGCCTTCCTGAAAATCAAGTTACTTGTTCCAACCGAAGCCGCCGAACCCGAGCAAACGCCAGAAGACCTGGCGAAAAAACTGAAGGACATGCGCGGCAGCGGAAGAGGCGGAGTCACCATCGCCGACATGGTTGAAATAAAAGTCAAGAAAAGTTGATGCGCTTGAAACAATTGCCCAAGCGCGCCAAGCACCCTTTCGCTTACTGGACTGCCGCGGCAGTCCTGGCAGTAATCTTTTTCGCAATCGCGTTCTCCGACTTGAATGTCTACGCCAAAATAGTCGGCTGCATGGCCTCCCTCGTGTTGTGCGGGAAAGCAGTCGAGCGCGCAGGAGGATTCATCGGCGGCTACGGCGTGGTAGTGCTGAGGGGCCGAAATGGATTCAACGCCATGAAGACACTTGCACAGAAATACAGGCGGCAGTGCATTGCAGCCTCCGAACTCGGCCTGACCCTCTTCTTCGGAGTGCTTTACGGCTGGCACTTGTACAAAAAACACCCCAAGAAACTCGCCGCGCATGCTTTGCTGCTGCTGTTTTTCGCGTGG
>JACCLL010000085.1 GCA_013425325.1 Microcaldota archaeon
CTGGTGTTCCAGTCGAAAGTCGCGTTGGCCATCCTGCTTCCGAATTCGTCGGTTGCGTAAGCGCTTACCGTGGCGTTGTCGCCGGAGTTCAAGTAAGCCGTTGAAGTGTTTATGTAAACGCGAGTCGGCTGGCGGGGAATGTGGATGTCGGGAACGCGAGCCTCTTCAAAACGGTCGTCGAAAAGGTCGGCGACGGGAGCTATTGGCGAGCCTCCGCCGGAAGTGATTATAACGGACGCGGTTGCGTTCACTCTCCTGGCCGGCACAAGCTGCCAAGGCTCGGCGGAGAGGCTGGGCGTCGAGGCGGTTACCGTAACGGTTCCCTCGCTCACGGCAGTCAGCAAGCCCTTTGAGGAAATGGTGGCCTGCGGGCCGGAAACGCTCCACGTTATTGAAGCGTTTTTGACGAGTTTTCCATTAGAGTAGTAATAGGCGGTGAACTGCTGGGTTTCGCCAACGTCAAGAGATACGTTGATCGGAGAGAGCTTGATGTACTCCCTCTTAACGTCTTTTACAACTGATTTCGTCACGAAAACGGCGCTCGCCTGAGCGGCGAGGCCGATTATCAAAACTAGTGCTACGAAAGTGAATACGTTCCGCCAATTCATTTCAATGCCCACCTTTGCCGGATAGTATTAGCGAAAAACTAGTATTTAAAGTATGCACTCCGCAGTAGTTACAAACCTAACTACTGTTTAGTGGGAACCAGCGGCTTGCAGCCGTTTTCTTCCACTACCACGGTGGTTTCGCTTTGGGAAACCACGCCTCCCGTCGACTCGCGCAGGCCGTGATACGGATAGATTACTTCCTGACGGACCAAGTCGGCTACCGCCAGCTTGAATTGAGTAGAGGAAACGTCGAACTTGGGCGCCAGCCAGCGCACGGCGAAAGGCAGTAGCTTGTACTCTTCTCCCGCGTACTCGGCTAGCGCGCGGCTTGACGGCAGGCGGACTTTCTTTTCGCCGACCATCGAGTAAATCTGCAGGAAATCCGAGTCGGAAACCCTTCCTTTTCCGGTTGTTGCAAAGGGTTCGACTGCAAAAAAGTCTCCTTCCTGCAGCACGTAGGAACCGGTTTCAATGTTGGGAATCTCTTCGCCCGCGTGCAAAACGTAGGGGAGGAGAGAGTGGCCGCACAAGTTGGAAATAGGCTCGTAGCCCCTTCCCCTTATTTCAAAAGCAATGGCTTTGCCGACTTCGCTGACTGAAACGCCTGCCTTTATTTTTGACAACGCCGCTTCGAGGGCCGCGTCGCTTGCTTCAATCAAGTCCGCGTGCTCTCCTGAAAAGTCGACGGTAAACGCGACGTCGGCAATGCATCCTTCCACGTGGCAGCCGAAGTCCACTTTCAGCACGTCTTTCTCGCCCACGAAACAAACGTCGCCGGCGCAGGGAGTGAAGTGAGCGGCTTCGTCGTTGCGCGACAAGTTCGTCGGAAAAGCAGGTTGGGCGCCGAGTTCGCGGATTTTTGCCTCGATTTTCTCCGCTAACTCCAAGAGTTTCACGCCGGGCTTTGTTTCGGCTCGCGCGAACGCCTTGACGCCAGCGGCTATTTCGCCTGCTTTCAAGTAGTTTTTGAGTTCTTCCTCGAAGCCTTCCATGCAAGGTTTTTCGTCGGCGCTTCAATAAAAAGCAGTAGCGTCACCAGTCGCCGAGTCCCTTCTGCGTTCCCTTGGTCTTCAGGTCTTCGGCGTCGACGCCAAGCGCCCCGAGTATTTTCAGCACCGCCGGAAGCACTTGGTTGTTTACGTAGTAGTCGGCGTCGTAGTCTTTCGCGAGTTCGATGGGCTGGGCTTTTTCGGAAATGCTTTTGCCAGAGCGGGTAATCACGTAGCCTATGGTTGAGTACTCGCCGTAAGGCAAACCAGCTTCCTGGGCTTTCTGCAGCGCCGACACTTCGGGGCTCATTATTTCGTATGCCTTTATTTTTTTCCTGACTTGAGTGTAGATGACGCAGTCTTCCAAAGGAGTTTTTCCGCTCTTGAGTTCTACAATGACTTTCAAAACCATTTCCTTCGCCTTCTTGACGTCGCCTTCCTTCAACAGCACTTCCAACACGCTGCGCTGCAGCCTGCGGGCAACGCGGCTCCAATCGCGTCGAACGAGTTCGAATCCGCGTATCTTTATTTTCCCGTCCCGGTTGATCAACGCGTATTTCTTTTTCGCTCCGGCGTCGCCTTGTTTCTTGGAAACGAATATTCCGCGGGGGTAAAAGTCCTCCAACTCGAGTTCCATGCGCTCCGGAAGCAGTGAATTGACGGATTTCCTGAATTCTTCTATCTTCTTTTCCTCGCCCGGCTTGAACTGCAGCAACGCCGAGTCGGTGTCGGCGTACAACACTTTGAACCCCGCCTTTTCGGCTTGCTCAATAGCCTGCTTGATGTAGTGCCGCGCCCAGGCGGTAGTGCTTTCCGCGCATTCGCGCGAGTACCAGCGAGCGCGTGCATAGCCGAGGAAACCGTAGTAACTGTTTGCTAAAATCTTAAGTCCCCACTGGCGTGCGTACAACTGCTTGTACTCGTTGCTTTCCTTCGGCGTTTTCTTCATTTGCGCCTGCACCGCGCGGCGCGCGTCAATTATTTCTTCAAGCGTAGTGGGAACCAGTCCCTTTATTTTGGAACAAAACTTGTGGCCCTGCGGCGAAACGTGCGCTTCCTTCGAGCAACAATCGCAGTTCAAAGCAAACGGGTCTATGTTGTGGGAAATGATTATCGACGGATACATTGACTTGAAGTCGAGCATGGCCAGGTTCTCGTAAACCCCGGCTTCCGGAGTTTTTACGTACGCTCCTTCAATCGGGTTCTGCTGACGGGCCTGAACTTCCGGCTCTTTGGGCTTGTTTGGAATGACTTCGCCGCGCTCGAACGAACGCCGCATCAACAGGCTCTCGACCAACTGTCCGGTAGTGCTGCGCGAGGTGTCGAAAAGCGTTTCGCCCGACAAGCGCGACAACTCGACTTCCAAGGAAAGAGTATGCTGCGCCAGCTCCAGGCACGCGACCGAGTCGTGCAAGTTGTATTTCGCCAGGTGTTCTAACGCAGCTCCGCCCGCGTCCCACGCCTTGTGGATTTCAAGCTTGTTTATGTCCGTCTTCTGCTTGCCGAGTATTTCCGCGTAAGCGTGGCCGAGAGTCATGCGGGGCAACCTCACCGCCCCCACGGTGTCGAGAAAATCTACTACCGGGTAGACGTCGTAGTGGATTCTTCCCGGAACGCGGGTTACCGGACGGATTCCGGCTTGACGAGTTCGCAGGTTGGACAATACCCTTCCCGGGTAGAAAGACGCGTGGATTTTCTTGGACCGCTCGCGCAAGTAAGGCAAGTCAAAGGCGTCGCCGTTGTACGAGCAAAGCAAGTCCACTTTCTTTTCGCGCAGCAGTTCGCAGAACCGCTCAATAGCCGCTTTTTCCGAAGGCACTGTTTCGACGAAGTCGGCGGAAAACTTTTTGGAGTAAGAGATAACCATCGGGGAATCTCCAGGCGAAGCGGCTGAAATCATTATCACCGGGTCTTTCGCAGGGTTTGGGGCGTTGGCGGGAGTGTAGACTTCAATGTCAAACGCAAGAGTGCTGAACTCCGGCTGCGCAGGCGATTCAATGGGTTTTATCGACTTGATCATGCGGCCGTCCAACTCGACTTCGCACAGCGAGCACGGAAAGAGTCCGTTGTCTATCAGAAAACGTTTGGCGAAGGAAATGCGGTGTTCGTAACTCTGGCCGAATTCCTTCGTCGCCTCGTGCAGCTTCGGCACGTGCAACGGATCCTGCGCAAACACTTTCAAGAGCTGTACGCGCTTGCGGCCGATGACGCGCTCGACTTCTTCAACGGAAGTCGCGCCGAATTCCTTTCCCCGATCGCGGACTTTCAGGGAAACAATTTTTTTGGCCACTGCCTTGAAGTCGCCTTTGGGCAGCAGGTAGTAGTAGGGCTTGAAGGCGTTGTCGTAGGCGGGGAAGCTGCGCTTCGTCTTCTCGTCTTTCAGGAAAAGCCGCAGGGCGTGCTTTCCCCTGAGCGAAGTGCTTTCGACGTCCAGGAGGAAAGCGCGTGTTTTCATGCAACGCATTAGGGGAAACGCGGATTAAATCGTTTGCCGCAAGCCTTCGAAAGGGTTTAATAATTGGCCAAGGTGGTTTCTGCGGTGAAACAATAATGCCCGAGCCAATACGTCCTTTGGATGCAATAAAAGCGGACATGCGGACGCTCGACTCCAAAATCAACTTGATTGCCCAGAAAATCCGCATGATGGAAAAAAACGAGGAAGTCATCGGCAGGACAATGGTCGCGCTGAACGAAAAAATCAAGAAACTCGAGGAAGGCGGGGCAAGGACCGCGGCCGGAGCCGCCAAGGCAGGCGAGTCAAGCGCGGACATGGAGTCGCTGAAAGAACAGCTGAAAGCCTTGGAAGAAAAAGTAGAGGCTGCTCACTCGCAGTTACTTGAATTAAAGTACGTAATCGACTCGATCAACCCCTTGGAGTACGCTTCGCTCGACCAAGTAAAGGAACTCCTGGAAGAAAAACTGGGCAAAAAGTAGCGACTATATTTTTTCGACTGTCAACGACCCTTCCTCAACCGGCTCTTCCGGAGCGGGCGCCGCGGGCTTCTCCTCTTTCTTCTCTTCAACAGCCTTTCTGCCGAAGCCGAACAGGGACTTTTTCTGCGGAGCAGGCTGTGGCGCCGGCGCGGTTGGCTTAGGCACCGGCGAAGGCAGCATCTGCTGCGCGACCGGCTTTTGCTGAAGCGCTTGCAAAGCGGACGGGGACTGAACAGGCGCCGCGGGAGCCGCAACGACTGCAACTGCCTCCGTGCAAGCGGAGTACGCAGGGCGGAGAGTGAAACGCGTCTGGCGTTCTCCTGCTTCGGCTCCTATTGCCGCTCCGTCGACTGCCTCGAACCTTACGTTGAAGTCGCCGAGCTTCTGCAAGTCCACCTCGTGCTGCGCGTGAACAACCATTCCAACTCCCTGTTTCTTGTACTTTGAGACGACCATTGCCGCCTCGTGCGCGATTTGCTCGGCATCCTCCTCGAACGCCAAAACCAGCGAAAGCGACGTCGTCGGAGGAACGGGAATCGACTCTATTATAGTCGCGATGAGCATGCGCTGTATTTCAATAGGATACTTCTTCATGCTCAGCATGAAGACTTTGCCTATCGCGTCGCGCCACGGCGTAGCCAGGTCCGCCGAAATGTTTTTGGCGAAAAGCGAGGGATAGATTTTCTGCAGCACCAGCAGAGTGCGCACCGCCCGCTTGATGTTGAAGAGAGTGACCGCCTTTGTTTCGCGCATTGAAGACAATTCAGTGATTACGTCCGACAGAGAGAACAGCGAAGCGCGCTTCGAGTCGTAAGCCGCCTTGATTGGTTCGGCCACCTCGCTTCCGGTCAAGCCGAAGGCGCGGAGGAAGACGTCGGAATCCATTTTGCTCATGTCAACGTACAGTCCTTCGCCTAAGTCGAACGCCTTGAACGGAAATCCAGTCGGAGTTCCAGAAATGCCGAATTCGGCGAAGTGCGACGCGTCCTTGTTCGGCAAGGCAAATCCCTTGAACGACTCGTGAGCATCGAAAATCAGTACGGGAACGCTGTTCTGCAGCGCGCCCTCGAGCAAAAGGTGCATCAAGTGCAGCCTTGACTCGCGGTTTCCGCCGGTTATCGCAGCGGAGTATAGCGACTCTAGTTTCACTTCAAAGTCTTTTTTCTCGCGGTCCAGCCCGAGCATGAGCTTCGGAATGCGGAAGGCAGTTTCCACTCCCGTGCCCAACGGCCCTCCGCCGCCGATTGAAGTGTATGAAAACAGCGTAAAGGGGTCGCCAAGCAGCACCTGGGCTCTTGCGTCGTCGACTGCGCTCAAGTCCTGTATCTTGAATCCGTAAGCGGCGGCAGTGTCTTTCGTCAGAGAAGTTATTCCCTCAAGTTCCAAGTGCTGTTTCTTAATCATTTCAACAAGCGCGTCCTGCGAGTAAGGCGCGTACTCCGGCGTTCCTCCCACCAACAAGTAGCGGCCCGCGTTTTCCTTGGAGTATTTTTCCACCAACGTGACTTCGCGTTTTTGGGCCTGCATGAAGCGCGCCAAGTCGCCTTCCACGTAAAAGATTTTCTTGAGAAGCATTACCACGCCGGTAATCTTGTCCTCCTGTTTTTCGAACACGAGGAGTAAAACAAGTTTTTCGGGGTTTTGGTAGATGGCCATGGGGTACTTGCCCCACTGGGCGCTGACCAGCCGAGTCCAAGGCCCGAAGGGCAAATCTAGTTCCATTGCAAAGCCACTTTCCTGCGTTTAAGAAACACTACTTGCGTTGTCAATAAATAGGTTGCGGGCTTTGCCGCAAAGCAGGTTTAAAAACAGCTTGCAGTAATTAGTTTCGATGGACGTAAAACTCATTGTTCGCCAAATGAAGGCAAGGGGACTCAGCGAAGACGAAATAAAGAAAAACCTCGAGGCACTTGGAGTCCCGAACCCGGACGAAGTGTACGCGCAGGCAGTCGAACGCGCGACCGAAGTGCAGCTCGAACCCGCTCCAAAGGAAGAAGAAAAACCGGCCAAGGAAGCTCCAGAGGAAGCGCCTTTTGTCATGACGAGCATAAGCGGCGAAGAGGAAAAGTCTGTTGAAGTCGGCAAAAAAGCCGCATCGTCAATGCCCGCAGAGGCAGCGGAACTCATGACCGCCATGCCGAAAACCGTTTCTTCAGACGTTGGCGCGAAAATGGATGAAACCATTGCGTTGCTGAAGGCGCTTCAGGACGTGAACAAAAAGATTCTCGAAACAAACCGGGAAATGCTCATGCGCCTGAAAATGCAGTGAGCAAAAGAAGTACTCACTTTTTTTTGGGTTCGTAGTGTATTACATACTCGGGAACGTTTTTTTTCTTCTCAGGCTCTTTGCCGAAAGAATTCCAGAAAAAGCCGAACAACTGGCCCAAGAAATTCAAGAACAAGCCGAAGCGCTCGCCCAACTCTTTTTCGCCGCCGAACGCCTTCTTCTCGGTTCCGCCCAAGCCCGAAGGCGCGTGCTGCGACGCGGAAGGCCGTGCTCCGCCGGAGCTTTCAAGCAACAGTGCCACCGCAAGGGCGGCTATAACTAAAAACGCGAAGAACACCTGCCCCGAGTACAGGAAGAAAAGCGCAACCCCAAGCAGAATCAGCGTAATGAATGCGTTCAAGCATACCCGCCTCCGTAGCCTTCCGGCTTTGCAGTGTCTCCCTTAATCAACAAAACAAGCACGATAAACAAGCCTATTAAGTAAACCCACGGGGGAACGCCGCTGCCGCCGAAGTAAACCAGTGCAACCAGCACTCCGCCGACTGCCGCCGCCAGAAGCAGGAGCTTGCTCTTGGCAATCAACAGCAGCACGACAAGCAGGCCTACGGCAACCCACCACAAGCCGCTTTGGACCGCTATTATCATGAGAACGATTATGAACAGGAAAGTAAAGTCCAAGTTTTTTGCCTCACCATCTCAACAAAAAGAACTCCTTTATTCCCACCAAGTTGATCCACATCATGCCAAGCAAGTCGTCCGCGCGGACTGCAAAGACCAACAAGGCGCATAACGCTAATATAGAAAGCGTCAAGTCTACGAACTCGGCGAACACGGCGACGGCAATAGCCGCAATCAGGAAAGTGCTCCAGCCAAACACGCCTTCAGCCATTTTGCATCACTTGAGCCACTCGCCGGGCTTCATTACGGTAAACATTCCGTACATTACGAGCACGACGAACAACAAGTACTTGAACCAGTCGTAGGGAATCACGAGTAAAAACATTACCAGCGCGGTTACGAGAAGCGCGAGAAGAGGGTGGCGGATGAAGTTGTTGGTAAGCAGGTTGTACAACGTAAAGAAAATCAGTATGAGCGCGATCAAGCCGAAGGCTTCCCAGAAGTCAGCGTAGAACAACACTGGAAGCAGCGAGAACGGCATGAATACGTTTTTGGAATTCCGTGGATTTAAAGCCTGCTGCTCTAACGCCGTTTCGCCGGCTTTTTCCCGATTTTGCCGGAAGGAAAGAACTTGACGAACTCTTTTTCAAGCTCTTTCGACACTTTCCGAGTTCCCAGGAAGAATTCGCCTTCCAGGAGAACCGCGAACAACAGCGCGCCAAGCATCAGCCCGCCCGCGAACCACGAGAAAACCCGTTCCCCGAGCATCATCCCCGGCTGCAGGTCGGAAACCACCGCGCCGTTGTACTGCGGGTATTCAGTACTCAGGTGCTGCCACACGAAAAACGAAATGACTACCGCAGCCAGGATTACGGCGAGCCGCCACTTCGCGTTAAACCAATTTGCGCGCTGCAGGCTCGCGAAGTGGTACAAGTCGTAGAAACCTATCTTCTGTTTTTCATCCATTCAAAACAACTCCCTCAAAAACTCACTTCGGCCTGGCGCGGAACAGGAAAGGCGCGAAAACGGCGCCCATGAACAGCAAGCCGGAGAACATTATGATTGAAACAAACCAGCCGAGCAACCCCGCCCACGGGTAGACTATCACGAGGTAGTAAATGAGGATTGCGGCGACGACGAGCGTGAGAACAGGAGAAAACGCCAGGTGTTCCTGCGCCCAGTTGTAGTAATAGTAGGCCATGAGGAAGATAATTATCCACCACACCCACTGCAGTTCTTCCAAGAAAAGCATTAGTTTTACCCCATTCTGCGCCGCATCTGCTGTTCCTGCATCTGGCCGGTCATCTGCTGCGCCCTCATCTGCTTTGCGCTGTACTGCTGCATGAAATTCATTTCGCTTGCGCCCAATGTCTCGCCCTGCGCAACCTTCTGCTCCAAGCGCATGAACTCGTTCTGCTCCAAGTGAAACCTTCCGGAACCGATTCCGAACACGCCCAGCAACGGCTCTAGACCGAACATTACGAGCATCTGCAGCTGGTTGCCGAATACCACGAACAGGAAGAAACACAGCATGAGAATGGTTACGGAGACGGCGTGCACGAAAATAAAGTACGCGGAAACGATTACGGCCATTCCGAAAATGATTTGGCTGTCGCGGAACATCAAGTACAACTGAAACAAGAGGTAAGAGAAAACGAGTATGCGCACTACGAACCACAAGTCGGCGGTCACTTGAAGCAACGGCAGTGCGGCTAATTCAATCAATCGAATGCACTCTCGCACAAACAAACAGTCACGCGGTTAAAAAACGTTTTCAGCGCCTTCCTGCGAAGCAATTAAAAGCCGCGAAAAAGAACTATTTAACCGGGGAGGAACGAGAGTAAAATGCCGCTGAAAATGCTTGTCCGAAGACCGGAAACCTTCAGGACGGAAGCAGTCGAAACAAACGTCGCCGTGCACGCGCTGACGGAAGGAAAAACTCTTTGGGGCAGAAAAGAAAAAAGACTGCAGCAGATAGGCGGCGACCTGGCCGACATGGTGAACGCGCCTTCTCCGGCAGTCGAGCACTGGCTTCACCACGTGTTCAAGAACTCCGGTTACTTCCAAGACCACCAGGCTAAAAACCTGGCCGGGTACTTGGCTTTCGACAGAAACTTGCTTGGTAGAGTAGCGCAAGACGGAGTAGTACACCAAGCGATTCTCGAGCAAACGCGCGCCATTCCGGCAAGCAGCAAAGTGTGGGGAAAAGAACCGCGCATAAAAGTGCCCGCGACAACCGAGGCAATAGTCAAGCTAAAGTCACCCCGCGTCGCAGACGCGTTAATAAAAGCGCTGGAAGCAAGGCAAGACGGCAGGGAATTACTTGAAGAAATACGCCGCGCGCCAGCCGAGCCAGAGCACTTTCCGGTCCCCGAAGAACCCGGGGAAAAAGAAGGCGGAGCCGAAGAAGAACCCGCAGGAAAAGGCGGCAAGCCTCCCTACGGCGTAGAAGAAGGCGAAGAACCACGCGGCGCAAAGGAAGAGCCAGAAAAACCAGCGGAAAAACAAGTTTCTTTACGCGACCTCATTTGGAAGCACGCGCTCGCCCACCACATTCAACAAAAAGACTCTTCAACGCTTCCGGCGCTGGGCAAAGTCAACGCCAGTCTCCAAGAAAAAAGGCTTACCGAACTGCTCTTGCGCTCACAGATGTTCGTAAACGAAATGTTTCCGGCGTTGAGGCCGCACAACGTGGAAAACCTGTTTAACGCGGCAGTGCACGCGGAAGACCACGGCGCGTTCATGAAAAAACTCGGCCAAATGATTGAAGCCAGCACCGGCGAAGACGGCGAACAATACGTTGAAGACCACCGGTTTGAAGGAAAGCTGCACGAAGACCACAAAACCATTTCCATACTCAACGCCCACAAGCTCAAAGACGAGACGGGAAGGGAGTTGACGGAAAAACAGAAGAACGCCCACGCGTTTCAGCTGCTCGCAAAATATTTTTCGCACGCTCTGCCGGAGGAAAGGGCGGCGTTGCACAATTACTTGCTCGGCGAAGCCACGGACCAAAACAAGGCCGCGGCACAAGTCCTGCGTAAGAAAATAGTTGTTTCAGAGGAATGATTGTCTAGAGGGAGGTAGAAGTGCTTGACATGGTATGAAACGGAGAAAGGAATCTACAAGAAAATGACTGGCAGCTCTCCGCTGGCTCCGCGCGACATTAAAACCGCGGTCTTGAACATCGGAACTCAAGTGGCGGGCGTTGCGCTCGCGGGAGCGCTTTCGGGAGGAATCACTCTTCCAGCGGCAATGGTTGCCGCAAACGGCTTGCGCCGCATAGACGAGTCAACCGTTTCAATGCTGCCCGCGCGCCGAACGCGCGACATGGTCGACCACGCGCTGGTAGGCAATTTGACTCCCCGCGACGTCGTCTTGAGCAAGCAAACCAGGCAAACGCTCGACCGCGTTTTCGGAAGCCACGACGTGTTCCACATCTGGCAGACGCACGGCCCGGCCGCGGCGGACTCCCTCGCCGTAAGACGCAAGTACACCCTCAGAAGCCAGCAGGACCCCACTGTTCCCGCGTCCGAAAGAACAGTCGGCGAACGAGCGTACTCGGAAGCCGTGAGCGCGCTCGGAATAGTGGCTCTGCACGACTGGGCCCGAAACCGCGTTGTTCCGCACATGGGCGGCCCCGTAGCAGGAGCGTCGCACTACAAAACCATAAAGGCAATGACGCCGCACCAGCGAACTGAGTTCTGGAGAAACCTCGACACTCACTTGACTCCTGAAGAAAAAGAGATTTACCACAACCTGTGGATCACTAAAATGCAGTCCGGCGCGCAGTTCAGCGGAAGCATGAGCAAAATGATCGGCGGCTTCCTCGCAATCGGAGCCGGCTCGTGGCTGGAAGGCAAGTTCGGAGTAAACGCCCACACTCACCAGATTTCAATGCAGCATAACCTGAACCAGCTCTCGCAGGCGGCGCAGGACTTCAGAAGCGCGGCGGACGCAATGCAAAACCTGCACATCGACCCCACTTCGCACACGCCGGTTTTGACCGGCGCGGAAGTAAAGCTGCAGGGAATAGTCGGACGAGTCGACCCTGAGTTGGTTGCCCGCATCGACGCAGGCGCAGGACAACTTGCTTCCCACGCCGCGCTTCAAGCGCCGGCGAACATGGGTTTGCTCGTGCAGTCGCTGCACATGCAAGGCGTTCCCGTGGACGTCGCGCTCGGCTACGCTCTGAACAAAGCCGGGCCCGAAGCAGTGGCGAATTACTTGAGCCAGGCCGCAAACCACTTGGACGGAATTACGGCAACGCTTTCATCCGGCGGAATAATGACTCCCGCGCAGTTCGCTTCGCTTCCAGCAGCATTGGTTCCACTTATTGCAAGCTACTCGCGCAAGCAATTCCCGCAGTGGCCCCGCGCGCCCGAGGGAACCGGGCCGTACGGCGCGCCCTACGGAAAAACGCCTTACGGAGCAGGACCGTACGGCGCCCCCGAAGGAAAAGGGCCTTACGGCGCCGAACCAAAAGGCGGTGCTTACGGCGTTTCCGAAGAAGAACCGACGGCGCCGAAAGGCGGAAAGAAAGCGAAGCCGAAAGCACCCAAGCCAAAGACAACAAAAGAACCCTTGGAAGCAGAGGAAGGCGAAGAAACCGAGGCAGCCGGCGGAAGGGAAGTCACTTTACGCAACTTCCTGTGGGAATTGGTGCGCAACCACCACTTGACGGAAGCCGACACTTCAACGCTTCCCGCGCTGGGCAAAGTCAATTCCAGCCAGCAGGAACAACGGCTTGCAGAGTTATTGGACGGCTCGCTGCGCTTCCTCTACACAATCCACCCGTCGATGAGACAGCACTCCATTGAAACGTTCTTCAACAAAGCCGGTTCCGCGGAAGGCCATGAGCAGTTCATCGCAAACATGAAGGCCGCGATAAACACGAGCGTAGGCGAAGACCCGGAGCAATACCTTGACCAACACCACTTCAAAGGAGAACTGCACGACCGCCACAAAATAGTCTCGATAGTAAACCTGCACCAACTGCGGGACAACAAGGAAACCCTCTTGCCCCAAGAACAACGCGACGCCTTCTCTTTCCACTACCTGTCAAAGCTGTTGAACAACGCCCTGCCCGAAGAAAGGACGGCGTTCGTCAACTTCATGCTCGACCACGCGCAGGACTCGCACGACGAACTCAAGCGCGCTCTGCGCACGAAACTCAAGATAGCCCCGGCGTAAGATGGTTTGAATGGCTGAAAGGCTCCGCGTGAGGCCCCGCGGCCGGCTGCGCCTCGGCGGCGCGCCCGAAGCCCAGCGGGAAGAAAAAGAAGAGCGGAAGCCCCCTGTTTTTGCCCCAAAGCCGTCTTTAGGCAAGCCAAGCGGACTAAGGCTGCCAGTCGAAAGGCCCCGCCTGCGAATCCCGGTTCCAAAACCCGCTGAAGAAAAGCCCGTTGAAAAACCCGCGGCGAAACCGATTGAACCGGCGGCCGAAGAAAAACCGCTGGCGCCAACTCCAGCCCCAAAAAAGCCGGTTGCTCTTTTTCCCGAGTCCAATCACGTGGTCGTAATTCCAACGCGCAACCGCCCGGGAAGACTGGCGACGCTGCTTGAAAGTATTCTTGAGAACACCAAGAAATTCGGTTACGACAAGCGCATCAAAATAGTGGTGGTCGACGACTCGGACGCGGCGGAGGCGGCGAGAAACCAGGCAAGGGTAAGCACGCTCGAGAAAAAGTCCGGCGGACGGCTCGAGCTCCACTACTACGACAAGTCGGACCAACAGCGTTTGGTGAAATCGCTGGAAGAACAACTCGCGTTGTCGGGAATAGACCCCAAGGAATTCATTTACGAGGAAGGAAACCGCAAGGGATTCGGCGGAGTGCGCAACATGGCGTCGTTGATTGCGCAAAGACATGCCAAGACCGACAGCATCCTCACTTTCCTGGACGACGACACCATGCTGAAGAACCTAGTGTTCAAAGGCGGGGAACACAAGCTGGCGTACACAAAGAGCTTCTTCCACGAGCTCGACAAAACTTTTGCCGCTCCCGACGTGAACATGATCGGCGGCGAAGTGACGGGCGACGGAAGCGGCGGAATGTTCTACCGCGTTTCCGACGGCTTGAGTTACTTGGAAAAGTTTTTCCTCAACGCCCGCGAAAAAAGCCCGCGTTCTTCCTCGGACGACGCCCAGAGGCAAATGATTGGAACCGTCGCGTTGCCCGGGCTTTCAATGAAAGACGGGCTCAAGAAAATGGGCAGCCTCACGGCACAACTTCCTTCAGGAAGAGACCGCTTCAGGGTAATCACTACCGACGTCCTCTCCAAGCAATACAAGTTCGACAAGAAAACCGTGCACCGGACGGACTTGGTTCCCGGCGCGAACGTCAGCCTCCGCGCCAGCGTAGTAAACCAGATTCCCTACTTCCAGTACAAGGGCCTGCGCGGGGAAGACGTGATAATGAGCTGCGCGGTCAACTCACTTCTCGGAGGAGTGTACATAATCAACAACCCCGTCGCGCACTTCAGGGACCAGGCAAACCGCGACGTCGTCCGCGAGTCAATTGCGGACATGACGTGCCACCCAGTAATAGAAGCGCTGAGGGAAGCAGCTGGCGGCAAGGGAAGCTTCGTCGAAGCACTAAAAGCGTATTCTACTGACAAGGCAAAGCCACACGTCGAAGGCATTCTTTACTCCTACCCCGGCAACCGCATAAGCATCTGGCAGAACAGGCTGCCGATGCTCAAGCAAATAATTCACGGGGAGAAAAGCGCGTGGTGGCTCAAGCCCGAGCACGCGAACTCAATGAAGAAAATCAATTCATTCCTGCAGCACCTGGAAACACGCCTGCCAACAGCAAGAAGGGAATTGCATGACAGCATTTCCGCCGACAAAGTCGCGCAGGCGCTGCGCAAGTACGGCAGAATGCTTGAAACCTGGCGCCAGGTAACCGAAGCGGCCCGGTTGGCAGAATTGAAGGAACGGAGGCGCGCGGCTTGAAAGAAAAACTTCCGGAACTGAAGATAATCGGCCACTCCACCGGCGCAGTCGGCGAAGTGACGAACGCCTCCAAAATACTCGGAATAGCGCGCGAACACGGAATCCGCGCTTCGCTTCACGACGTGTACCACGCGCTCGACGTTTCCGAAGAAGAGTTGAACAGCGTATCCGACTACCACTGGAAAGTCCTCAACAAGGGAGGCGTCGTGAAAAGCGTTCAAGAAATCAAGGACATGGGCCCGAGAGTAAACGCAATGCGCGTAAACGCCGGAATCAAGTCGCTTGTCGACCCCGACGCGCCCCGCGGCCAGCAAGTCGCCTACTTGATTACAATGCCCTGGCGCCAGATAGGCATCATTGCTTCCGGCGTAACCAAGGAAATGCCCACAATTTCAAGGTACTACCCGACCAAAGTAGAGAACTCCAACACCTACGCAAAAGCCCTTTCCGCCGCCCACGTGGTAAGCACAATCAGCCCAACTGGCTTGTTGAGCGCCGAGCGAATAGGCATTCCAGCTGGAAAAACCATTTTGATCCAACACAGCTACCCCCCTGAAGCCGACGCGTTGTTCAAGACAAGCGAGGAAGAACGCGAGGAAGGAAAACGCCGGCTCATCCAAGGCGTTGCAGCCGCGATGGGAAAGAAAACCAGCGTTTCCAAGAACGCCGTCTTGTTCGCGTCAGTCAACCGGCTCGTTCCTGAAAAAAACCAAGTGCAGTTGATTCGCGCGTTCAAGAAAATAGCGGCAGAAAACCCCAACGCGTTTCTCCTGATTAAAGACGAGGGATGGCGCACGCCCCACGAGCGCGAGGAATTCGAGAAAGTCATCGAGGAAGTGAAGGACGAGCCGTGGTTCCTGTGGGACAAGACGCGAACGCCTTTCCCGGACGTGCTGCGCACGCACTACCTGCCGGCGGACGTGATGGTCAACTTGAGCGGAAGCGAAGGCGCGGCCACCAACTTGATTGAAGCAGCCGCGCTCGGAAGGCCCATTCTCACTCTCGACGCAACAACCCACCCCCATTTATTCAAGGGAGCCGCGTTGTTCGCGAAAAGCACTCCCGAAAGGAAGATAGGACCGGTTTACTCCGCAGGAGTTGACGAAGAAGACCTGGCGCAAAAGCTGTCGCTGCTGGCGAAAGACGAGGGCCTGCGCAGGGAACTCGGCGGCAAAGCCAGGCAAGCGGCAGTAAACCGTTTTTCCAGGGAAGCCGTTCGCAGGAAAATAGAGACCGCAATTCAAGCAGCGCGCGCGTTCCACTCGGGAAACGCGGAAGAACGGGAAAAGTACAAGCGCATTCTGGAAAAAATGCGGGAAGACGACTTGAAGCTGTTCGGCTTGAAGTAAAAAAAAGAGGAAGTTGAGCGGGAAAAAGACCCGCTCTGTAAAGAAGTTAGCGCCGGATTTTCGTCCAGATTTTCTTGAACCACGCGCCGCGCGCTTGTTTCTTGCGGAGCTTGAGTTCCAGTCCGCGGGTGTACGCCTGCGCGTAGCTGCGGTGAAGCTTTGCTTCTTCCTGATAGTTGGTAATGGCTTTTTCGACCAGCGACTTGGCCGTGCTCGGGTCCACTAAGTGGGCTTGCGAAATTACGTGGTGCTTCGTTGCCTCGAAGAGCCTCTTTTTCTCGGGAGATTCCTTTATCACGCGAGCCGTCAGGTCCTTCGTCCAGTTGTGTATAAAGTGGTTTTTGTTGCCGTGAATGAAATTAGCTTTCTTCTCGCTTTCCTCGGCCATTGCCAAGTGCCTTTCAACTGCCTTCTGGGTTCCCTTGATAGTAACTTTCGTCATGACCAAGGGCTTGTTGAACTTTGCCGGCTCTCTTTTCGCGAGAGCGGCTTCGGCTGGTTTCGCGGGCTCCATCAAAAATCACCTTGCACTACTAGTGTCGCGAACGATATAAAATGGTTTGCTGTCGAGGCAAAAAGGATTTATTAAGCTGAAAAACCAACAGTTTTCCAAGTTAATGCGGAGGCAGCAAAATGGAGAAATCAAGGTTTCCTCTCAAACTGGTAGGAATAGAGGGAGAGCTAAAGGGAAAGGAAATAGTCTTAAACCGCGAACACTCGAGCATCGGAACCAAGAAAGGATTCCACATACGCCTTTTGAAAGACCGCCGCATAGATGCCTTCCACGCCACGATAGAACGACGCGAGGGACCCAACGGCTTTGCGTACTCCATTTCCCCACGAGACGGCCTCGTTTTCTTAAACCACGATTTTATCTTTGACCGACGGCCCCTAAAGTACGGCGACGAAATAAAAGTAGGCAGAACGAAATTCGTATTACAAAAACACTACCAGCCAGAGTTCACGGACCAGGAAGTGCAGGACTTCTTCCTAAAAACCGCGGGAACGGCGCACGTTTGGTTCCCGCCCGCACTGAAGAAAAAAATATACTCCGCGTGGACTGTTGAAAAAGCAACAGGCTATTTTCTCCCAGACCGACTTAAGGAAAACGAGATTGCCCAGGCGGCGACCGCCGCGGAAACAATAGTGTCGGCCCTTGAAAAAGCCGGCGCGACGGGCGTAGGCCACAAAATAGTTAACAGCGTAATGAAAAAAGCAAACGAAGCCATAACCCCCTCGGAAGCCATTAACGCACTAGAGTCGCTTGTTCCAATAGCCAAGCAAATTCCCTCGATAGTAAATCAGAGCGAGGCCTACACCTACTCGGACTTGGCCAAAAAATACCTCGATGACCAAGTAAAAAAACTTGCGGCGTTCCCCG
The DNA here is from genome assembly GCA_013425325.1 of Microcaldota archaeon. Lineage (GTDB taxonomy): Archaea > Micrarchaeota > Micrarchaeia > Norongarragalinales > UBA8480 > UBA8480. The sequence continues at coordinate 17,062 of JACCLL010000085.1, forward strand.
ACCAAGAACTAGACAAGACGAAAACGCCTCCAGAAATAATAAAAGAGATTCACGCCCGCGGAGTCACTCCGGAAATACAGACACGAAGCGGCGAACCCACCTTAGTCCTGACGCTGCCAGAAATAACGCCCAGAGACATGAGGGCAATGAAAGCGGAAATAGGCTGGGAAGCCGAATACCCGCAGTACGCGGCACGAATTGCAACCGACACGGCCACCGACTTGTTCTCCTCGACGCTCGACGCGCGGCACTTCGACTGGTGGCTCGAACATGAAAAAACCACCACTAAAAAAGGATGGAGCCTAGTAGTATCGCCGCGCACCAACGAAGGCACCAGGCTTCTGGCTAAAATGCGAACAACTATTCCAATGGAAGCCGGCAAGCACAAGGAAGCCGCGCAGGCCGTCATGGAAGCAATAGCGAAACAGCCCGTTCCTCTCGAGACCAGCGTGCAACTACTCGGAGAACCAAGGAAGCCGACCCTCATACTCAACATGCCGGCGGTCACCTACGAACACCTGAAGAAGGCAGGCTGGCCCGCCAAGGAAAAAGAAGTCAACGCCCACCGGGACGCCTTGACCGACCTCATGGCCGACCAAGTTAAAAGCAACCTGTTCACAAACGCGATAGACCGCTCCCACTTCGCGGCAAAAATCCAAATTCCTTCCGTAATAATAGGAAACTCGGTAAGCCGGCAAATAATATTAACTCCCAAAACCAACGAGGGAGAACACTTGTTCGAACAACTCGCGAAAATAATTGAAGAAAAAGCACGCAAACGCAAGTAATCTTCAAACGCGATACACTTGAGCGTGCGGCACTCCCGCCACTTTCTTCACGCTTTTTTCACCCAACGAAGGCAGTACCTTGCGCAGGCAGGCAACCGACTTTTCTCCAACCACGTTAAGGCTTGAGCGCGAGTCTTCCAAAGCGTTCTTCAGCATTTTTTCGGCTTCTTTTTCTCCGACTTTCTCTCCCTTGTAGAAGGAAGCATTTACCTTCAAATCCAAGACTACTTTTCCTTCCTCGAAAGACTTGCCTAACAGCGCAGCATCGCAGAGCGCAAGCACTCTGCGCGCCGAGCCGTCGGCGAAAGTGCGCGAATGCTTTTTGGCGTACAGCAAAATCAGCTCGTGCAGTTGAAAGTGGAGACCATGTAGTCGAAGGTCACGGAGTCTTGTTGAAGAGAATCCGGAATTGCGGCCATCAACGCGGCCACGTACGAAGTTCCATCCGGCTTCCTGCAGTTGAAGAAAGCGCCGCGCAGGAAAACCCGTTCGTCTTGCTCGACGAATCCCCTTGTTTCTCCTCTTCCGGTCCAAACCGTTTTTCCGCTTAAAGTGGTTTGGTTGAGTGAATAGCCTTCAACTCCCTCGAAGGCGTTGGCTGCAACTTCTTCGACTGAAAGCCGTTCGTTAACGCCGACGTCTATCACTTCAGCAGACAGGATCCTGTCGTAAGAAGAAAACGGGTTGTTCGCGGTAAAACGCAGGCGCAGGCCGAAGTCCGGGTCGACGTCCGCGCGGTATCCCGCGGGGTAATTGATTTCAAAACCGTACAAGTCGTCGTAGTAATGCATCATTTCAGTTGAAGCAACTTGCTGCGGCAGCGCCATTGGCTCGCCCCGCGCAGCCAACGCAACGGGAGTCTGGCCGGTCATCTGCTGTGCCTGCTGCTGGACGTAGAAAGACATTGCAACCATGAAGACGATTACGACAATAAACAACGCAATCAGCGTGCGCCTTCCTCTTTTCGCCAAAGTACTCAAAACCATTTTTCTTCTCCTCAGCTAGCGCTTTCTCCGGCTCCCCTTCCAGTTCCCGTGTCCTCGCGCTGGCTCTGCAGCCTGCTTATTTCAGCGGCGCCAAGCGTTCCTCCCTTGACTGCCACGTTGGTCAGAGGCGCGTCGTCGGGCGCGAACACCGACTTGAAGAACTGCTCGGCGTTAACGCGCGGGTTGTTTATTGCCATCAGCAAGTCGTATCCCTGTGGCGAAGCGGCTGCAAACGACGTAACCGGCGTCTGCAGCAGGCACGCGGCGTAATTCGAGTTGCAGGCGTTGCCCAAGTAGAACGACTCTTCCGCAATGCAGCCCTGCGCCGTCTTGACGCAGAGCCTGTCGACGGTCGAGAAGTACGAGTCTCCGGGACTGCCGCTCAAGTGGTATGAAACAATGTGCGACGGAACAAGCGGGTCCAACTCGGCTTGCACTGGCCTCATGTCAGTAGTAAACAACAGCGTCGACGCAACCTGCAGTGCAATCCTGCCTGCCTGCGCGCGGCGCAGCGCGTCCCTTGCCCGTGAAATCCGTCCTCCGCTCGCGGCAGCGCCTGCGTCGGCGGCAGCAGCCGCGGCAGCCTCTTCTCCGGCAACGCGCGTTGCCGCTTCGGCGGCGGGAGTGCGGATTACCGAACGCTCTATCAGGTTAGTCGTTTCTACCGCTCGGGCGGTAGTGAGCAGTTGTTGGTCTAACAGTCCTGCGGGCGAGTTGACAAAACCCGGCGTGCGCCATCGTTGAACGACTTGTCTTGCCACGTCTTCTGTGATGGTAGTAGTTGTAGGCAAGCCGGAAGTGCGTGCCAAGAAAGTTCTCTGGAAGTTTCCTTCAACGAATTGCGCGAGGCTGCCCTGTGACTCGGCTTCGGCAAGTAATTGTTCGAAAGCCATTCCAGGAGTGAGTTGCCCGTTGCTCGCAAATACTCTTTGCGCTATTTCAGCGCGGATTGGCGCGGGCGCGGCAGTAAGAGGAGATTGAGTGTAAAGCATGGTGTAGCCCCTGCCTCCCGCGGTACCGATGCCGTTTACGTTACCCATTTCACTAGCCAAAGCAACGTCATCGATAATGTTCGCCGGAAGCCCTTGGGTTACCGTGACTCTGCTGAACGTGCCTGCGTCAATTAGTTCATCCGCGCCCCTCCTGAACAAAATGCGCAGTTCTCCTGCCGCAGTTCTTTCGACTGCAGCGTCGCCCACTAGCTGCCTCAGAAAATCTTCGGTTCTCTGCGCTCCAAGCACGCGAGCCCTGGCTAATCCAGTGATTGCCGCATCGTCAGTCAAGGAAACGGCTTGCAGGCCGTGTTCTTGAGCGATTCCGTTCAGCGTATTCTGCGGCAGCCCCGCAAGTCTCGTTGCTTCCGCTTGAACCAGCGCGTCTTGCGCTTCACGCAAGGCCACGTCGGCAGCGGCCCCGCCCCTGACGCGGTTTCCTATTTCCCCGGCGAGGGCGCCGTCGGCAACTATTCCGTTTGCCGCAAAGAAGGCAGCCAAGTCCGCTTCCGCTCCGGCAACGGCAGTGGGCGCGGTTGTTTGCGCAACTGCTTCCGCGGGCGTGGCCTTAATTCTTGAGGCGTAAACTGCGCTTGCCGCAAGCGGAACCGTGGCCGAACTGGTTTCGCTAGCGTCCGAAGCAAGCAGGTTGACTGCCGCGCTGGTGCCGCCGGCAATTCCGGCTAAAACCAGTCCGCTGCGAAGCGCCTGGCGGCGCGTAATGTCTTCTGCAGTCCTCGTGACTATATTACTGCCTACTCTCGCGGCAAGGCCTCTTCCCAACGCAACTTGTCCTCCGGTGGGCAGCAGTGCGCTGACTATTCCGTATATTCCGGATGAAATGCAGTCGTTGACCATTCCACAAACGGCTCCGCCTGGCGGCGAAGTAGCCGTTTCGGCTATGCCCATGCCGGCGCATATTGCGACTGCCTGTGCCATGCCTTGGGCAACGCGTATGCACACGCCTTGCCCGCCTGGAATCAAGCAGGACGCCAGAAGGCCAGTGCCGATGCCGTACATGGTTCCGAGAATGTATTTTCCGTGGTCCCAGCAGAACTCGCCGTCGTCGTAGTAAGCAGCCGGCGCGGCGTAGTGTTCCTGGCCGCCGTACAAGTACTGGTACAACGACGTTGCCGCTTTAGCGTCGCGTTCGTTGGGTTCGGTTGCGTAAGGCCCGACGGCCATTACGCCGATGTCAAACATGTTGAGTAAAGTCGACGGACTCGAGAAGTCAACGCTGCGCGCGTTGCTCATGATGCGTTCGGGCAAGTCGAGGACTCTGCTGAATTCGCTTGGCCAGTCGGACAGCCTGTGCCCCACATTGACTCCGAGTTCGTCGGGCGAGTTGCCTCGCAGGAACAACGCGGCGTTGGCGAGGTTTTGCTCGCAGTCCTGTATTTTCTGCACGCGCACGCGGATGCCGACTTCGTTGCGCCAGCTGGCGTCGGCGTGAGAACCGGCGGCCTTGCACGCGTCGATGGTTGCAGTGACTTTGTACCACCCGCAGCCGCGCACGCTTCCGCCGGTAATGCCTTCGAAGTAGTCGCGGTAGCTGTTCGAGACTTGTGCGCCGCCCGCTTCCTGGCGAAGCATTTTGTTGAACTCGTCAAGCGACTGGTTTGCAGCAACTTTCTGTAAAATAATCGATTTAGTCAGCAGGCCCTGGCTTCCCAAGACCGTGTGCTCGCAGAAGAACGTGTTCGTTTCCTGCGACTTGGTTATGGAGTCCAGGTAGGACTTCATGTTCGAAAGGAATGAAACGTATGCGGAACGCGTTTGTTCGGCGTCGCAGAAAAACTTCTGGCACGTAATGAAACTCGTGTCCGCCTCGGGCATTTCTTCGACTGCGGACTGGACTACGACGCGTTCCTGAAGCGGGGCAGGGGGCTCGTCCGCTCCCTCGTCTTGCAGGCTTACTTTTTGTTTTGCGGCCATTTGCTCGCTTGAAGCGGCTTGGGTTACCGCCTGCGGGGGAGCGAGTTCGCCGACGGGCGAAGCCGAGTAAAGTTCGCGCGCTTCCGGCGTGGCGGGCTCCGGGAAGACGACCACCAATACGCTCTTTTCAGTCGAGTTTCCCGTGCGCGTTCCAGTGAAAGTGATTTTCAGGTTTCCGTCTCCCTGCCTTACGGAAGTGCAGCGCACGAGCTGCGCGTCCCCAGCGGACATTGAGGCGGGAAGCTCGCATTCGACTGGAGCGTCTCCGCTTGCGGAAATTTCCGCCGGCTCGAGCAAGTTGTTCGCAAGGGTCAGGAAGCGGTATTGGCCGGGCGACTTGAACGACAGTTTCATTGGGCCCTGGGTCCGCTCGTTGTTCCAGTCGTCCGCGTAGTTGACGAAAACGCCGTGCAGCGAGTTGTTGACGTCGAACACGCGGTTGTAGACGCAGCCGTTCCTGCTCCTTGAAATCTTTATTTTCACTGGAAGAGCCCAAGTGCCCTGCCAGTCCTTCTGGTTCTTTGCATGGAACGTGATCGAACCGTTTATCCAACCGTCTTTGGCGACGCAGCCGTTTGCGTCAATCCAATCCGAACTCGCGGCCGAGAGGCTGGCTTCAATTACGAGGCGGTTGCACTGGCGGTTCTGGAAGTCAAGCGCAAGGTTCGCGGGAGTTCCAACGAGTTGGCCCGAGAAGTAAATGCGGTCGCGGGAAATTATTTGGGAGAACGCCTGCTGGTCTATTGGCGACGAAATGCTTTCCACGTAATGCTCTCCCGAGTAGGGGTAGAGCAACTGGCTTCCTGAATTGTAGAGGCAGACTTCCTTCTTGTCGCTCTGGTGCTCGTCGCTAAGCGAGAAAGTGAGGTTGGCGGGCGAGCCGCTCAAGTAATCGCCGGTTCCGTGCACGCTGACCGGACCGGACGCGTCGCACGGCAGAATCGACCACTCTTCTCCTTCGGGAATGGTTGTTTCCCACAGCGTTGAACCGTCGGCTTGCTTGACTTCCCGGCCTATGGCACTTTCGGGGAAAACTATTCTGCGGACTGACGAAACGCTTACGGCAACCGAGCCGCGTACGTCAAGCGGCATGCACGAGTCGAAGTCTACTTTATAGCGCCTCGGCGGTCCCTCGTAGCCCGGCGGAAGAATTATTGTCACCGGCTGGCGCTGGGTAATAGACAAAAGTTTTTGGTCGTCGTCGGTAATGTCGAGGCAGGTGTAAACCTTTATTTTAGAGCCGGGCGGAACGCGTATTCTTCCGCTCCTGCCGGTTCCTTCAAGGGAAGCGCCTTCGACGAAAACCGCTCTCGCTGCGGGCGTCGTGTGCGTGAACTTGCCGCTTTTCGCGCGAATAGTCAAACGAGTGCACTCGGACAAGTTTGCCATGACGCCGCCGGCGACTTGATAGGCTTGCGCGTCGGACGGGAGTTCGAGAATCGTTTCCTCGTCGTACTGGAAATCCATTTCGCCCAAGTCGGTTCCCGTTCTTCCGAAGGCAACCGGAGTGTTGGGCGGAATTTGCGCGATTACTCCGTAGCCAGGCGCTTGCGCAATCGGAGTGTTCGGCGGAAGAATGACGTACGCATTGCGCAGGTTCACCCTCAAGCCCATTGCATCGGGTTGTTGCTGCGCGTCGGCCGGAAGCTGGATGAAAACCACTGTCGGAAAACGCACTATCACGCTGTTGCTCGACAGCGAGAGGGGCGAAACAGGGCCGACCGACTGGGCGTAGCGGGACGACATTACGAATGGAACGCCTGCCGGAACAACGGCCTGTTGCTGGTTTACTGAAGCCGTTTGTTCGAATGAAGTTCCCGACGAGTACAACGACGGGTCGCGGTAGTAAGCGGAAGTCGCGGTGGACGAGTAGTAAGGAGTATTGCCGTACGGGTCGTAGCTAAGCGAGTTCTGCGCGCGTTCGGCCGCGTAGCCGCCGTACATTGAAGAGCCTTGGTAGAACACGAGCTTGTCCTTCGAAGGCAGGAGCACTGGAATCGAGCCGTCGTCCGCAGGCTGTCCGCGGATTACGGTTCCAACCGGGAACTTGAAGACAACCGGAACGGGAAGCGTGAACACGAGTCCGTCGTCCAGATAGCACCTCGAGGAAGCAAGGATTTCGACGTTGGCCTTGACGAGTTTCTTTACCGAAATGGACTGCATTGCAATCCTGAACTCGAGGTCCACTTCCTGCGTCGTGTCCTCGACTATGCAGCGGTCGTTCAGCGACTCGCGCGGAAGAGTTGCGGTGACGGTGAACTCGCGGGATTGCCCGGGAGCGATTTGGGCCGACAATGGCGTTATGCGGACGTTGCGCTGGCTCGACTGCTGGTTTACTATTACGGGAAACGGACTGAGATTGGTTACGTTCAGTTTCTCGGTCTTCTTGGCTTCGCGAGGCGGGTTGATCGAAAAATCTATTTCTTCAGTCGACACTTCAACCAAGTCAGCCAACGCCTGTTGCTGAACAGAAGTCGAGGCGGTGAAGCGAACGTCGGCCTCTTGCGTGGTTTGCGCAAGCTGGCCCAACACGTGTACTCTCCCCGAAACTTTTTCGGAAAGCGTCCCCGCCTTCATTGCAACAGTCAGAATCGCTTGGGAAACCACTGCGCTGAACCTCAACTGCTTTTCTTCCTTTGCGCGCAGCGTGAAAGCCGGTTCGCTCAGCAACAAATTAGTGTACAAGGGATTTTCGTCGGGAATTACCGCGGCGCTGACGCGCACGTCGTTCTCCAACAAGTTGGTCAAAGAAATTTCGGCGGGCTCCTGTTCGCCTTTCTCGGTTCCCGTAGTTACGCTGACTGAACTTGGTTCTATCGAAAACAGTTTTTGTGTCACTACGTTCAGCGTTCCCTTCTTTGTACGGAAGCCTTCGGCGCTTACTTGGTAGTCGACTTCGCCGATTCTCTGCGGCTCTATTCCGTCTATTACGTAAACGCCTTCCGCGTGCTGCGCGCTTCCTTCCTCGGACGCGCCAGACGACTCGAAGGTTGTTCCGAGCGCGTCGTCCTCCACTCCCAACGAAACTCTTGCGCTGGAAACGGGTTGGCCGTACGCGTCGGTTACTGTAAACGTGACTTTGTTTTGCTCAAGCGCCTTCAGCAAGGTCGGCCTTACTTCGACTTTGAGGCTGTTGCGGCTGTTTGAAACGCTGACTGAAAAAGTTTTTTCAACCGAGTCCTCGCCGCTTGAAACAGCCAGCGAAAGCAGGGCGTCCTGCGCGTAAGCCCTTGCTTTTATTCTGAAGCTTCCGTCGCCTGTGACGGACGGCAGCGAAATTTCCTGCGTGCCTTCCGCAGCGGGCTTGGCCGGCACGCGGCTGCCGCCGCTTATTGCCTCAATTAATTGCAGGGCAGTGCTCTCGGTTGAAAGCGTTGCCTGCGCCTTTGCCTGTGAAACTACTTTAAACTTTAAGTTGAATTCCTCGGGAACGACTGCCTCGAACGTCCCGGAACCCGTTTTTCCGGTCACGCCCTCCAAGTACGCCTGCACGCACAGGCTTCCGGAGCACTCGCCTTGGAAGCTTACTTCAAAGTTTCCCGACAGCGTGGTAGTTGCAAGGAGCTCTGGCTTGGAAACTCCCGCTGCCGCGTCCTGGGGGTCGCGCAGGACTCCCGTCGCAGTGGTGAAAGCAGTCCTGTGGCTGAGCGAAACAGTTGCCAAGGAAACTGCTTTCGTCCTGAACACTACCTTGATTTCTTTCGACCCGTTGAACGAGCCGAAGCGGAACCGCGCCCACTTGTAGCCTTCCTGGTTCAAGGAATGGGAAGTGCCGACTGTCGACGGAAGCTGTGGAACGCCGCCGGTTGCGCTTGCATTGATTTGTTCGGTGGTGTTCAACACTTCAAGCGAAATGGGAGTGGGCGTAGCCGGAGTAGTTCCTTGTTCTTCGTAGGCCGCCGCGGAAAAGTCCGCGCCTCCCTCGACGAAAGCGTCGGGAGCGTAGTAATCAATTATTTCAGCAGGCTCCTGGTCGAGGCCGCCTTGCGGGTTTCCCAGCAAGACAAACGCTTCGGCCGAGTCGAACGAAGCGGGGGGCGCTCGAATCAAGTACTTCGCCGAGTAAACGGTTGCAGGATCGAGGGTTGAAACCTTCTTGCCCTTCGAGTCGAAGACGCCGAGGAAAGTCAAGCGAATCGACGCGGCGACCGCCGAGCTGACTATTCTAACCGACTCGTTCAACGAAGCGCCGCCCGTAACTTGAACGGTTGCAGAATGCGTTCCATAACCGGAAGCGGCGACGGAGTAGGTTGCGGTTCCTTCTTCCGCTTGAACCGAACACTTGCCGTTGTTGCCGGCAGTGCAGTTGACCGCGTTTCCGGCTGCATCGCTCAACGAAACCAGCGCGCCTGCAACGGGAGCGTTGGAATAGTAGTCGATTACTTCGAATTCAATGCTTGCCTTCGCGGGCGCAAGCTGTACTGCTACAATGTTAGTTTGGCCGGGCGTGAGCGTGAACTGCGTCGAGCCAACTTGGTTGCCGGAAGTGGCGCGGGCTTCGTAGCCGCCGACCGCGAAGTTAGTGAAACTGGTTTTTCCGTCCAACCCAGTGCGTTGCTCGGGAACTCCGGTCGGATAGCCGTTGGAATAGAATACGGCGACTTGAGCAGCCGGCGCCGGCACGCCGTTCTTGTCGGAAACTCTTACTTCCAGTTCAGCGGAGTTAGAGGAAGTAGGCGTTTCGAGGGTTAACGTGAATTCTCCTCCGCCGCCGACGAACAGCGACGACGGAAGCAGTCCTTGCTTGAAAGCAGTCACGAGACAGTCTTCGCCTGCCGGCGCGTCGAACGAAGTGACTCCCTCCGCCGGCGTTGACTCCTCTCTCTTCGACAAAGGCAGGCCGCAGTAAAGCATTATAGTCGGGCTTTCAACGAAATTGCCGTCCTCGTCAACCACGCTTACTGCAATGGCTTTTGAGTTGTCGGCGGTTTTTTTGACTAGGCGGATGGTTACGTAGTTGTCGCCGGCTTCCGCGGTCTGCACTGCACTTGATTTTGACAGAAATCCGTCCGCTTTTGCCAAGACGCTGAACGAAGCGCCGACTGGAACGTCGACTGCCTCGGTTGCGCCGTCAGCGTCAGTAGAAAGAGTTGCGAGGGTGCCGTCGGTTCCGTTTACCCTGACTTCGACAGTAGCGTTTTCTATTGACGCGCCTTCCAAGCCCGTTGACTCGCGCACGAAAACGTGGAGTTTCGCCTGCGGCGTTTCCCCTATTTTCCACATTCTTATTACTTGAGGGGCAGTGTTAACCAAGCCAACCGGAATAGTTCTTTCCTCGGGCCTGTAACCGGGCGCGTCCGCAGTAACAACGTAGTTAGTGTTGGCGTCCACGTCGAAGGAAACAATTGAACCGAAACGCGTTTCTATCTGCCGGCCCTTGTTTTCCGTCCACAGCGAAACGTTGGCTGCAAGCGGGCCGTCTATCTGAATCCGGAGGGTAACCCGCAACAAAAGTTTTTTAGTCAGCTTGAGCGAACTGCTCTTCGGCGTTCCGGCCGCAAGAGTATACGAATCGGTAGTCGGCTCGTAGTCCGGGCCGGCATTCGCTTCGGCGGTCACTTCGCCGGCCGGAACATTGGAGAAGTAAACGTATCCGTTTTCGTCGGTAGTATTCTGGCCGATCGGGCCTACTCCCGCAAGGCGGAGTGCGACGACGGCTCCCGACAAGGGCGAGCCGGCTTCGTCGACTACCCGCAGCCTCAGCGTAGTGGAAGTCGGAATCAGCATGGGGCCGACTACGCTGAACCACAGCGCGGCAAAAACGATTGCAAGAATGATTGCCACGAACAAGGGCAGGGCCGGAATTCCTCTTTCCTCAAGCGCGTCGCAAACGCCCCTGAGCGGAATGCCTTTTTCGTCGCACCACTCTAGAAAGCCTTCCCACTTTTCCTGCACGCCGGCATAGAATTCTTCCAAACTCAATCCTTTCAACCCATGTTTTACAATGCTTTTTCGTCCTTAAAAAAGGAAAGGAAAAAAATCAAATGCTTGACAACGGCGCGTAAACCCACGCGCAGTGCTGCTGCACGGCCTCCGTTCTTCCGGAACGCGTGTGGATTGCACGGAGTTGTAAGTTGTGCGCGTTCTGGCTTATCACCCAGCCTTCTTCGCAGACGAACAACTCTATTATGAAGTTAGCCCACGAAGACGAGACGCCAGTTAGCGTGGCAGTCTGTTCGCCGGTGGCGTCACCTGAAGCCACTTTCTTCCACACCCAACCCGAGGAACCGCTTGTGTTAACAGCTGCAAGGACGTAGACGTTGCCTGGAGTTGCCTTAAAGCGAGCCGTGACGGTATTGCCTTGGCTTTGGAATTCAGCGCCGTCAATTGAAACGTCCCCGTCGCCACTCTGCGAGTGGCTTCCAATTGCTCTCGACCATCCGGAGGTGTACGTAAAGGAAGGTTGAGCGCTAATTGCTGGTTGGCTGCTCGACGGCTGCGCAAGTCCGCCGCCGGCTTCGACTGCAGGAACTTGCGGAATAGTGTACTCCAACAAGTTAGCCTGCATTCCGATGACGCTTACGCGCACAATTGTTTGGCCGTTATCGTCGCTGTTCAGTTGCTTGAGGCCTATGGCAAGAAGCAGCGTGTCTCCGAACGAGTTCGACTTCAAGTCTATTCCAGTACAGCCGGCGTCACGATTCGCAGGCACGTCGGAGTGGCCGAGCAAAGCGATTCCGGAGTAAGTGCAGGTTTGCGTCCGGTCCGACTGGCCGGATGTTTTCTTGATCACATCTATTTGTATTTTGCGGTTTGCTTTCACAAACGCGAAAGCAGGATAGGCTCGTGTAAATGAGGGTTGGTTTCCCCACGCGAAGATTATGTTCGGCTGGAATTCAACCGTCAAGCCGCACGTCGCAAAGGATGAAAGGGGACATGCGAGGTCGTAGTCGAATGCCGTAAACGCAGGCACGTGAATAGAGGTTACTGCAGACGTGGTTGGTGCCGACGGCTGCGTTGGCGGCCGTGGTTCGACAATGCGCAAGTGAGTAAGGCTGGCTCCGGCTGGGGTAATCTCTGCGCCCGGACAGCGTGCAACTAGTTCGAAGGGTTCCTGGCTCTGCGACAGTATAATCGTCTTGCAAGGCAGGTTAGTTCCGCGGAAGTAGCTCAAGTCGTACGACTCGTCTGCGAAGTACTGCAAAACGGCCTTCGTGAAGTTCAAAGCACTGTCGTCTTGCGCAACGCCGGCGGGGTATGCCCACGGGTGTTTCACGAACACTCTCAGCTCGGGCCTGCCGAAATCGCCTTCGGGCAGCATGCGGATGATTACTACGCCGTCGGTGGCGTTGATGCACTTCTTTCCGCTTACTTCGCCGCTTGCGGGGCAGTCGTTGTTCTGCCGCACGTCAAGCCAGGCCGGCGGAATACTATCGTCGTTGTAACCGCATTTTGCGGTCTCGATGTTTCCGCCCGTGTCCTCGCAGCTTACCACCAGAATTTCTTTGCCCGGCTTCAGCTCGGCGTTGGCGGACATGGGGGCGCTTACCGTTGTCGAGGTTGCAGAAGCAGCGGGAGCGCCAGTTGTTTGCGTTCCTGTTCCAGCTGGGGGCGTTTGCGTTCCAGTCGACGGCGAGCTCAGATCGCTCGCAGTCAATTGAGTAGCTGGCAAAATTATGTTTGAGTCAAGAGGAATGTTGTTGAAAGATTTTTTGTAGTTCGTACCACTACAATCAATGCCCGCGAAACCGATGGTCACGTGTTCATTGTCGCTCAACAAGACACTGAACAACAGGGAATCGATAGTAAAACTGAAAACGGCCTGGCCCGCTTCGAAAGTATTGCCTACTTCTGAAGCATATACCGATGTTCCGTCACTCAGTTCTATCCACGCCATTTGCACGTCGCCGACGCAAGGTTGTCCTGAAGGATTGTTGAAAATAGCTGAAACGCCCACTTCTGTCTCGGCAGGAGACAGGCTCAACGGCAGTTCACTTCGAGCGTGTGAAACGGTGGCAGGCGCCTGGCCTGTTTGCGTTCCTTGCAGGAAGCCGACGATGTCGAGTTGGTCGTAGTTGATTTCCGCGGGCGTGCCTTTCACTGGTTCAGTGAGCGCCTTGAGCTTGTACTTGTTTAGCGTCGGCAGGGTTGGCGCGTCGCTGACTTGCACTTGGTAGTAGCCGCTTGGAGCTCCCGATTGCTGGTTTGTCAAGCTCTTGTAAGCGAGGTAGGGGAAGCGGTTTTCTATTTCTGGCGTCGCCAGCCAGTCGCTTATGCCGGTTGCGGCATTGCCTATTACGGTTTTTATCCAGCGGTAGGGCAGCGAACCGAGTTGCTGGAACCACTTGGGCTTGTTCGTTAACGTGAATGCTCCTGGCTCGTGGTAGACTGAAACCCAGTTTTGTCCGTTTGCGTCAGTGTTTCCGGCGGCTATTTGGTCGAGGATGCCCTGCAAGTCCTTTGCCCTGAGCTGCAGCAAGCGCGGCCCGTTTCCTTCCTCTCCTCCGCCGAGCGTGTCTGCTTTCTTCAGGACCAGGAAGAAGTCGGGCAACTCGCCTTGCTGGTCTATCAACGGCGACGCCGGCGGGGTAACCAATTGTCCCTGGCCCAGCGCTCTTCCAAACGCCTGGCGCAAGAGGTTTCTGGCGCGCTCGTCTCCGAAAATGCTTTCCATTGACTGCAGGTTTTGTCCCATTTGAGTTCCTTGGCAGAACACGTTCTCTATTGCGGTCCCAGCCGAGGAAGTTATTGAACCGAAGTTGACGTTTTCGTCTTCGCCTTCCTCTATTTCCTCTTCTTCTTCGTCGTAATTGTTGTCGCTGCAGGCTTTCATGAACGTCTTGCACACTGCTTCGCTCGCGCGGTCGGCAATCATTTCCGTAGCCAACTGGTTCAAGCAGTTTTCGAATCCCGCGTCCTGCAAGTCAGTGAAACTGCGTTTGTAGACGTACGGCACTTGAGAATAGGACTTGACTACGCCCAAGCGCACGGCTTCCTGGAACGCGTTCGCAGAAGCGTTGGTTTCGGCTTGCTTGCAGTACTTGGTTCCACTGCACTGCAAGGCAGTCTGCACGTCGTTCGAAGTGGCTGCGCCGCCAACGCTTATTTTCTCTTTATCGTTGCCTACGCTTCCGACTACGTCGTAGTTAAGCAACTCGCTGTCTGTGATGGACGAAGGAATAGTAACGGAAGTGACGGGGGTTGTTAGTGTTAGCGTGAGTGGAACCGGCAGGGGCTGGTCTCCTATTTGCGTTACGTTTACAGTCAAGTCGCTTGCGGAAACCGAGGCGAAGCTTAGCTTGACTCTGTCTTCGCCGCTTCCCGGAAGATTCTGTTCAGTCTCGATTTGGCCGGTATTTTCGTTCACTCCCTTCATGCTGAAGACGACGGCTTTGTTGGGAATGTTGTTTATCAAGAAATATGGCTCCACCTGTTCCGTGTTGGGCTTGGCGCGAGTGACTATGTCTCCGCCCGCAGGCACTGCAAGCAAGTAGTAAGGCGCCGCGGGGTCGTCGGCCGGGTTGGTTCCTTCGACTTTAAGCGTCATGTAGTAATAGGATCCGACGCCGGTCGAGATCTTGAACCTGGCGCGTTTAACTACTGGCTCTACGCCGAGCCGGCCGTCTTTGTAGACGTATTTGATGCATGCGTCGCGGTCGTTTTCGTTGAACAAAACCGCGAAGCTGCGCGTAAGTGGAACTGCGGCCATGCCGGTAACTGCTTGGAATCCTCTGCCGAGAGCTTCTCCCAGGGAAGTGCCGGCGCCCATTAGTCCTTCCTTGTCCAAGTCTTTCAAGCGGTAGCAGCTTGCCAGCTGGGGGTCGACTTGTCCCTCGCCGGTGTCGGCAGTTGACATTGACACGTCCAAGTAAGGCAAGACGTTCATGTCAACGTTGTCGAACGCAATCGGAAAGCCGCCGTAGCGCATCATTGGAGTAATTTTTACTGTACAGTCGACTCCGCTAGAAGTAAACGTGCACATGCCAGGAATTTCCTTGGCCTGCGGCCAGCTCATTAACTGCTGGTTGCCGTAACACGAAGTGGGCTGCTGTAAGTAACCTCCTTGGCTGTAAGGACTTCCGCCATAGGACGAGCCATAACCTCCGGTGCTGCCATACGCACCGACTTGGCCGTAGCCGCCTTGGGTTTGCCACATGCCGTTCGCGTAAGTGGAGCCTTGCGGCGCGCCGGTCCAACTCTGCGGAGCACAAGTTGGCATGCCGTTGTTGACGGCGCCGGTAGTCGACATGGCCGGGTTGGGGTACATCATGCGCGCTTGCTCGACGGGAATGCGTGAAAATCCGCCCAAGACGTTAACGTGGTAGGGAATGCTTGCAGCTACTTCCCACGCGCTTGCACCGAAGTTTACTATGTCGCCGAGCGGCGTTCCTTTCATCACGTTTTCGCGGAACAAGCACGCGGCCATGAATCCCGAGTAGTAGCTCCAGCTGTGGTGCGGGCACCTGCTCTTTATTTTCAAGCGCGCTTCGTTGCCGTTTTCAAGCTTGCACTTGAACAGACCCGCTTTAGTGAAAAGGCCTACTACTATTGCGCCGGGGCCGAATTGCGCTTCGGTTGCGCCGAACACGACGTCACCCACGCGGTTCTTGCATACGAAAGAATGGTTTACTGAGTCCTGGTTCCAGAACGACACGCTTACGTTAATTATTTCCGCGTTCGTGTCTTCGTTGATGTCGGTTGCGTTGACTTTCACGCGGGCGGGGTTGCTTCCGCCGTTGGGGTCGTACCAAATGCTTCCCTGCGCGCGGAAATAGAATTCAGTGCTGACGTTCGTCGGCAGGCCGATTATTCCCGCGTATTCGGTGCACAAGTTCGAGACTTCGTACTCGTAGTAGTAATTCGCTCCGGTCCGCGCGTCGCGCGACGAGAACGACACTGAACAGTCTCCGGGCGAAATCGGCGTGAGCTTCAAGCGCTTGCTTTTTCCGGCACGCAGGTTCTTGATTGCGTAAACGGCTTCGCCTTCCTCGCCGCCGCGGATTTTCGTCACTCCTATTCCGGAAATGTTTACGCAAGGCGTGTTCAAGTCGCCCGGCCCGACGCTGGCGATTACGTCAAGCGAAGAATCGAGAATGTTGTCTATAGTGACTTGCCCGCCGTTGCAGTCGAGCTCCGTTCCTTCTTCCGGCGAAAATCCGAGGAAGTCGCTGGTAGTGGAAGTGAGTTCCTCGGTTGTCTCGGCGTAGCCCTCCTTCCTTATTTTTATAATGAATATTCCAGGTGCCTTGGTTCGAATCTTGGGAATCTTGTAATAACCGTCGAGGCCGTTGTCTTCGGACGCGTCGCCGACCGTTGCCGCAGGCGGTTCGCCGGCGAACGGCGCTCCGTCTGCTTCGTCGTCTGTTTCCTCTAAGGATATTCTGGCGTCTTCAATCGGCTGCTGTTCTCCCGAAAGAATGCGCAGCCTCACGTCTTTTTTCTTGCCTACCTCGAACGTCGTCGGTGAAAGCTCTGCTAGGACCAGCCTTCCTTTTCCTTCCACCATTACGAACGGGTTGCTTGTTGAAAGAATTGGTCCGCGGGCGTCGCCGAACTCAACTTGCAGGCGGGCGAGTTGAGTTGGAGAAATTCCTTCTGCTTGAAGGGTTCCCGCAAAGTCGGGGCCTGCGCTTCCCAAGACGATTCTGGAGTCGAAGTCCGAGTTCTTTACCGCGTTTCCGTCGCCCTCGTAGTTGCTCAAGCGCAGCACTTTGTCGGGACTGGAAATGCGTACGTAGGCCTCTGCGGCTTCGATTGGAGTGAAGGCGCGTACTTCGTAATTAACGTAAAACGATTCGCCCAGGCTTACCTTGAACGGAGAGGGATACTTCGTTTCTGGGTTGTTTGTGCTGCTGAACGAAACGACGAGGCAGGCGCTGCCTTCCGGGTTGCAGTAGTACTTTCCGTCGGTAATCGCGTATGACTTGGAGTTTGACTTGGCGTACAAAAAGTCTTTTCCGCCGCCGGTTTGCGCAGTGCCCAGTATGTCGTCGCGGGGCGCGCGGTCGAACACCAGCCCGGTCTGCGACCAAGCGCGGTAATACAGTTTAACTTGGTCTTCCTGCGAGCGGGCGGTTGGTTTTATGAACACTCTTGCCGACAATTCCACGGTTCCGGAAAGCCCTTGGTACTCGACGTAAGCCCACTTGAATGGCTTTCCTGCTTCGGGCGAGTTTAGCAAGTCGGTCGAGGCGTCGCTGGATTCCTTGTATGAAACTCCTTTTGCTAGAGTCGGCTGGCCCAGTTCCTGCGGCGTGTAGTCAACGGCGGTGAAGTAAACGTTTTCTTCCGCAACGTTTTGCTTGTCGCCGACGCGCACGAAAACCCCTTGCTTCTCGTTCGTGCTCGGGAAGTTTGCGACAAGCCTGGCGGTATAGTAGCCTCCTTTGGAAAGCATTTCGTTCGCGGTCACGTCGTTGCCCTGCTCGTCGGTAACTTGAGCCAGGAAAATGGAGGTCTGGTTTGCGAGAGCAGAGGGAACCAGGTAAAAGCTTTTCTTCAAAGTCGATTCGGCGGTCGCCGCAAAGGAATCGCTTGAAAACGCGGCGTACCCGGAGGCAGTGACTCTAGCGACGTACTCGCGGTTTGCGACTACGGAGTCGATGCTGCAAGCGCCTTGGCTCGTAATGCAAGAGCCGCTTGGTTCGCGCACGTAATCAATTTCAACAATGGCGCCGTCAATCGGCTTGAGGGTCGCGACGTCGTAGACCGAGAACTCGGTTTTTCCGGTTGCGTAAGAAAGCGTTAAGGAAACTATGCGTTCTTCGTCCGCCGCGGAGAGCGTGAAGACGTCGCTCGTTCCGTACTGGTTGTGGTACCTTGCCTTAGCGTGCAAGTTCACGCCAACAGGCATTTCGTTGAACCCAGCAAGGCCGGAGAAGTCGGTTTCAATCGTCGGCGCTCCGAAAAAGCGTCCGTCGCCGTCCACCAGCGACACCTTGGCGCCGCTTACTGTGAGTCCGTCGGGGTCGGTGACTTCGACGTCGAAAGCGGCGTTGTTGCCTGCGAGCAACGGATGCAAAACCATTGCAGACGAAGACGAAGTAATCAACAGATTCGCCGGAAGGAATCCCGACGCAGAAGCAGTTGCATAGAAAGAACCGAGTTCGAATGAAGACGAGATTACGAAGGATGCGTTGCCTTCCTCGTCGGCGGCCTGGCTGCCTATCAACGAGTTGGTTGAATCCGAGTAGAGCGTCACTGAAGCGTATTGAACCGGGTTTCCCTCGTCGTCTTTCACTACGACGCTGACGTCGCGGCTGGTTTCAACAGTCCTGGCTTCCAAGACGACGTTGAACTCCAAGTCGCCGTCGGAAGTTGCAGTCTGCGCGTCGGTCGTCTGCGGAACAAATGCTTCAGCGTCTTCCGGCTGCACTACGGCGTACACTGAAGTTCCTGAGTCAACCGCGTCCTCGAAGTAGAACACGCCCGTGCTCTGCTTGTCCGAGTCAAGGGGCTCTCCCGTCTCGTCGTCGTACAACGTGACAGTCGAGGAAACGCCGTTGTCGTTCTGGTCTTTTACGAAAATCCTCACCGAAACAGGGAACGGAGTTGAGTAATCGTTGTAGTCGCCGTAAGTCGACCCGCCAGTCGAATCGCCGGAAGTGTCGAATGAAGTTGCGGACGCTTGCACTAACGCCACTTCAACTGTTGCAGTGCGGGCTTGCGCGGCCTTGGAGCCGTCGACGTATCCCTCGGCGGTTACTGTAAGCATTAGAATCTGGTCTAAAGTCGACAACCCCAGCACGGCCTGGCCTGTTGAGTCAGTATACTTGGAGCCGCGGTCTCCTCCCCTGCTTGGACTCGAGTAACTAACCAACGCCCCCGAAATAGGCGTGCCTGAAGTGTCGACTACCTTAACCAGGAAATTGTATGCCGCTCTAGCGGGAGGAGTCGGAGTCGCGCCGGCGCCCCTCGTCTGAAGCGAAGCAGTAAGCGAAGTTGGTTCAAGCGAAAGAGACACGTCCTCCTCGTAAGTATCGTAACCCGACTTCAAAACCCTGACTCGGTAAGCCCCTGCAACTGGAACGTTTTCGAAAGTCGCGACGCCGTCAACGCTTTTCGTGCGCTGGAACTCGTTCGAGTTCCTCAAAAGAATTACGTCAGCGCCGTCTATCGGCGTTGTTCCGCTCATCACCTGGACTTCAAGCGTGGTTGTCGCGCCGCCGATTCCAAAAGCGGGAAGAACGACGAACGCAACCGCGCCGACTATTGCAAGGCAGAGCAGCACGAAGAACGGGAAAGAGGGCAGGCCATTGCTTTCAATTGGGTCGACGAAATACTTTACAACCGGCAAGCCGACTTTGTCGTTCAGGAAATCGATTAAAGCATAATACTTGTCTTCAACCGCGTAATAGATTTTCTTCAAGAAATTAGGTTCCTTATCACTGGCCATACAGTCGACCCCGCCCCTGGTTTTTACGAGTAAAAATTGCCTCGCTGCCTATAAAAAGAGTTCGTTTAAACCAATACGGAGATTGCGTGAATTCAACAGCACACTTGATTGCAGGCTTTGCCGTCGCAATAGCCATCTCATTACTCTTGGCTCCCGTCGGGTGGGGCGCGCCGCTTTCAGTAGACCTTGTGGTGGTAGCGGGGTTGGGCGCGTTGCTCCCCGATCTTGATCATCGTCAAACGAAAATCTTCCGCTTTACGCTGGCGTTGTTGTTCGTCGCTGGCGTAATGCTCGCGTGGCCCATCGCACCCTCGCTAACGCATTCTACCGACTTATTCCTCAACGCAGGGATTGCAGTCGCCGTCGGAGCGGTTGCTGCAGTTGCTTTCTTTGTGTTAAAGCCGCGGCACAGGGGGCCGACTCACTCGCTTGCCGCGGCAATCGCATTCGCCGCGATTGTCTTGGCGCTTACGCTGAACTGGGGATTGGGAATAGCCGCTTTCGTGGCGTACGCCAGCCACTTGGCGTTGGACCGGCTCTAGCGGTTTAGTCGTGCCAGATTATGCACAGGCGGGCGTCTTCTTCTGCTGAAGTAACCGCGTCGCTTCCCGCGAAAAGGTTGCAGTTTATTCTAGTCTGTATTTCGCAGTTGAGATACCACGGCGCGCAACCCTCGGGGTTTACGTAAGCTAAATAGCAGTAAATTGCATAACGCGTGGAGCCGATGGTTTTATCGAATATTTTGTGGGGGCACTGCAAGCCTTCCAACTCACCGCCGGATGAAGTCGAGCACCCCAAGCTGTCGTCATCAATGTTGGTCGAACCGGAGTTGTATGCAGTGTACGGCCCGGCTGCTATCTCAACGCTCTGCGCGTCTGCAACGCGAGTAACGCGGGCGCTATAACCGGCGTAGTCGACAACGCCGCCAATAGAATCACAGCTGTCGTCGGTTATGAGGGAATACATCCCGGAATTTCCGTAAGTCGCGCTGGGCCGAAGAACCACGTCGCGCGACTGTCCTGACCACAGGGGCGTGTCTTCAGCGTTGTAGCCGCCATAAGGCCTTACTGAAACGTGGAAAGCGGCAGGCGTCTGCGCAGGTGCTTGGCCGGCTCCGCCGTAGTGAGCCAAAATCTTGAGTGCCTGGCTCTGTTGCGTAACGAGGTTGCCGTCCGCGCCGACCCACCTTTCGAAAGTCCGGCCGTCGGAGTGGTGTATCGTGAGCTTTATCCTGGACAGCGTTTCGGCGGTTATCTGCGAGGGCAGCAGCCTGAAAACTTTTTGGACTGAAGTGAATGTTGTCTGGGCGTTTGTTATTTGGCAAGTGCCGCTGCCGCTTACCGGGAAACACTCCGCGGAAGCGCTGGTCAGCAAACCAGTAAAGGTGTACTGCAGTTCGCCAGACTCCCATTCCGCATTGCCTTCAACCATCGACCAGCTTGGCGCGGAAACGACGTAAGTAAAGTCCGAGGGCGTTCCGGCGCCGGAGGTAGTTGAAGCGCAGCCGCTTACTGCCTCTTGGCTGATGGATATTGCGTCGGCCTCGTTTTGAACAAGAGTCGGATGACCTCCAGAATAGCCGACCCACCTCGGCACGGTGTCGCCGCTTACTTGAAACTCTAGCTTAATCTTGTACCGCCTGCCGCTAAGACTACACACGGGCACCAGAGTAAGGGCTCCACTTGACATAGTTAGATTAACAGAGACCGGGCCTGCCAATCGCTCACTGGTTGCTCCGCTGGCGTTAATCCACGTTACGGCAACGCTGGTTGCCGAAGTGAGTCCGGTATATCTTATTCTACCGTCGGAAGCCAGTACGTAAAGCCCGCCCGCAAACGAGAGAGTTCCTCCGGCGAAGCTGATTGCGCGCTCGTCTCTTCCCGCCAAAGTTCCCGCCGCAGTCAAACCCGTTGCCGAAGAACCGTAGTTTCCAAGCAGGGGGTCGCTGTGCGAGCCGCTTGGAGGATGATGAGTGCTTGGAGAGGCTCCGCTTCCAGCGGCAACGCCGAAGTGAACTGAACTAACTCCACTGCACATTGGATCGGGGGCAAGGCCGTTGTTGCCCGCGTAGCCCGCGGCAATGCCTGCGCCGTAGACTATTGCGTCGGACTCGCCGCCTGAAGGCAGGCCGTAGCTCGTCTGCGTAGAAGCCGCGCGGCGGTCAAGAGGCCATGCCTGGCAGTAAAAGCGTTTCTGGAACTCGCTTATTCCAGTTGGAGTATAGTCGTAAAAGCGCGCAATCATCTGGCTTGCGTCAACTACGGTCTTGAGCGTTGCGCTGGATGAAGACAGCGAGTCAGCGAAATCACGCACTGGCCTTGAGTCGCTGCGGCAGTCGTAGAATTGCTTGGCATCGACCGAAACGCGAGTGCAGCTGAAGCGAATGTCCTTGTTGAAGTCAACCAAAGAAATATCGCTCACTGAAGACGGAACGAATTTGACTTTAATTGGCGCGTTCGACAAGTCGCTTATTTGCTCGTCGCTGCGAATGCATACTCGGACGTATGCTTCGCTGTTCTGGTTCGAAAAGTGGTTGCCCGAAGTCCTAACTACTGCGTTGCCGCGAGCAACATTGTACACAACTATGTTGCGTATGGGGTGCATGCTTGGCGTGTCGCAGAAGCTCGAGTACCGTCCCACTTCGGTTTCCAAGCTCGGCGGCTGGTTCGGCGCAGCCGGCTGGATCGGCGCGTAGACGATAAACGGGCAGTCGGCTTGGCTCAGGCTTCCGCCCAAGTTGTAAATCATTCTCCAAATGTACTGACCGCCCGCTGCGTTGGACGGAATAGTGAACGCAGTTGAAGCCGAGTCGCGTATTGCCCCTAGGTTTATCATGCTTGACTGGCTTCCCTCTGGGTCGAGCAACACTAAGCTGTGTTCGGTGCTGCCTCGCGGGAACTGGTACGTAAGCGCGGCCGCTTCGCCGCGCGCTATTTCTCCGTTCTGTGCATCGGTGTCAATGTTGCACAAGTACTGGATGCTAGTAGACGGCCGCATTGCCAAGCGCGGCACTTCGTCGGCGCCAGGCGTCTTGACTAAAACTATTTCAATCGTTGCTTGCAAGCGTGCGCTCGGGTTTTCCGGCGAAGCAATGTCGAGGTCGAGGTAAGCAACGGTTTCTCCATCAGGCATGTTCTGCTGGAATTGTTCGTCAAAGTTGCAGCTTACTTCGAGGCTGCCGCCTTGACCGGATGCCTTGCCTTCGACTTTGCAGACTTGCTGGTCGCCTTGCCCGGTTTCCATGCGCAGCGACGTGCGGGTCAACGGGAACGTGTACGGACAACTGTAGCTCAAG
>JACCLL010000086.1 GCA_013425325.1 Microcaldota archaeon
GAAGTGGCGCTACAAAAGCAAACTAAAGCAAGCCAGACAAAAAGGAAAAGAACTCTTTTCATAATAAACCATATTGCAAAAAGAGTTTATTAAAGAAGTGTTCTACATCGAGTGCAGTGTGTCCAGAATGGTTCCGTTCGCGGCGATTATTAAAACGGTTCTGCAGAACGGCAGCGATTCCCTGCCGCAGTCCAAGTACGCTTCCTTGACTGGAATGCCGTCCCAAACCCCGTCTTTTACGCCGATCAGCGTTTCATTGTAGAACGAAGAGTTAGTGTAATTTGAAACCGCTGCGTCGAGGCTGGTTTGCGAAATTTGCGCTTGGCGCACGCAATTCTCGGTTCCCACGTCGCAGAAGTAACTTGTTCCGCACCCGCAGTCAGTGCAACACGTTTTCTGAGTGCGTTCGTTGGAATCGCATTCTTCGTCGCCGCAGTAGTGCTCGAGCTCGCATAACGCAACTCCCGAATCAGGATATTCTTTGCACGTCATGTTCGGGCCACAAGCACAGTCCTGTGGACACGACTTGCAGTCCTCGGCCGCGTCGCACTCGCCGTTGCCGCAGTAGACCGTCAAAGGCATTGCAGCCAAGAGTTCTTCGAACGAGCCGTAGACGCCAGGCGAAGCCGTCGGCGTTGCGGAAACGCTTTCGCGCGGCGAAGTAAACAGCCTCTCGGGCTGGATTTCTCCCGCAATTGCCGCAGCCGACCTGGCCCGGTAATCGCAAGCTGCCTCGATCCGTCCGTCTTCATAGTGGTAAGCGGAATTGCAGTAGCCGTCGAAGTCCTCGTCGCCGTACTCGGGGCAGTTGTAGCGCGAAACGCGCGTTGCACCCGCCTGGCAGTAAGAATATACCAGAACGTTGGTTTCGCAGTTTATGGTAAACTGGCCAACGGAGCACTCGGCTTCAGGGCCCGCGTGAATGACTTGCTCTCCGGGCCCCTGCACCGGCTTTTGAGTAAACAAGAAAATGAGTACTCCTGCCATTACTGCAATGACGATTACCGCAACAACCCAAGTGGAAGATTTTTCTGCCAAAAGACAACCCCTTGTAAAAACAAGTGTGAAATAGAATTTAAAGCAAGCGGTTGAAAAAACCTTTCGGGAGCACAAATGGTTTCCAAGAAAAAACTCGGCATCGTAGGACTGGCTCTGCTGGCAGCGCTTGCAGTCGGCAGGAGCGGGCCGTCAAAAAAACCGGTTGTCGAAGCGCCTCGAAAAGCAGTGGTCGCGCAAGTAGAAAAAAAGCCTCAACGGGAAGCAACCGAAACCTCTGTTTCTTCGGGAACGGGGCTCTATTTCGGCAGGGGACGGCCCGCGCTCAATGAAAAAGATTGGACGGAACACTCCGGCTTGGCTAACCTCCATTTTCTTAAGATACAGAACGGCAAAGCCTGTTTCGGCTACTCGCTCGTAGACGAGTACGGAAACGAGACACTTGGTGAATTCCACTGGAAGCCGAGCGAAACCGTCGAGTTCAAAACAAATTACGCCAGTTTAGCTGTCAAACTGCTAAAGTTTTCAAAAAAAGGAGCGGTCTTCGCGCACCAACGCACGCAAAAATTTTTCGACTTAGTAGGCAAAGAAACCGTAGAAAAAAAAACGGGACAATTGCTTGTTCCAATCGGCCAAAAAGTAAACGTGGCGAAGGCGGCGTGCGCAAACGGAACTTGCAGCGAAGCCGAAATTCAGCAGCACCTAGCTGAATCAAAGATCAGTTTACCGCCGAGCTGGACGGAAAGCGGAAAAATGCTTGAAGAATCGCACCGGCAGTGGGCAAAAGGAACAAGCAGAACTTACGCCTTTTAGGTCAAGACGCCGTCTGGAAGGGGTCGCCGTATAACGTCAAAGCTTCTATGTTGACGAACCGGTGGGTCTGCGGCTCGTCCAACAACTCTTCTTTCCCAGTGTTTTTGGCGTCTCTTTTTTGCGCCAACTCCTCGTGGTACGCTTCCAAAAGAGGTTTGATGCACTTTGCGGCTTCTTCCGCCTTGGCGTCCGTTGGAAGGAAGCCGAGCGCCTTTTTGCTCAAGCAACTCGAATAGTCGGGGAGGCTCTTGTCCTTCCTCGTTTTGCCGAACAGCTGCTTAAGCTCGGCAAGCGGAGGAACAACTATAACGCGCGCGAAAGCCGCCTCTACTTTTTCTATCTTGGCGTCCAGTTTGGCAAGCTCGCTTCGGATGCGTTCCAGCTTTTCTTTCTGGCCAGCCCAGTTTTGGTAACCTTTTTTCTTTATCTCAAGAAAACGCTCGCCCAAATTCTTGCTGCCGCTGCTGAAAAAATTGTTTATCAAATCGAAGTACAGTTCGTCCTCGGCATAACCAACCCGCGTCCTGCCGATGATTGCCCGCGCGCCAGCTTGCGCGACGGTTAAGACAAGCGAAGTCCTCCCATCCGTCGCTGAATGGCCGTACGCGTCTTCGTCGATGGCGCCGTTGTAGCAGGAGTTCGAAAAAAACGCGGGAAAGTTGTCGAACAACAGGTTTTGGGTCACATAGCCGCCGGAGCCGTAGAACTGGTAAGTTATCAGAACAGTGTGCCCGCGTTCTAGCGCCGTGCTTCCGGGCTTCCTCTTTAGGGCAACAAAGGAAGTGCCATCGCCGTGCGCAATTAATACTATTCCCGGCGCTTGCGAAACATCGGCCGCAGCACTGTTCTGGCGGCAGATGGTATTACTGACGGTCGCGCTACCGAAGGGGTGGAATCTACACGAAGCAGGCGCAGTAACGTCTCCCGCTTCCTGTTTACAGGGGCAAACAATTCCAACGCTTCCCGGGCTCTCTACCGTTTTACACTTACCGCTCTCCACGCTCTCGCGATAGTCGTCGCATTCTGGCGAGTTTAAGCAGTAAACTCCCTCCAACTGGTCCTGATAGTACTGACAGAAAGTTGGCGCAAGCCTGCAACGGCTGTCTTGGCCGCATGCTTTGCCGAACATGCTTGAAGAAAGCTGTTCAACCAATGGCTTCAGCAGACAGGCGTCCGGGTTTGAGGAGCCGCACTCGTCTCCGACCAGAAGCACCTGCGAGAGAGGTATCGTGCTAGCCTCTTCGGCCGCTTCAAGCATGGCTATGATCGGCTCCGGCGATGCTTTTTTCTGGTCGGGAGCAAACCGAAGCGTAGGCAACCGCGAAACCGTAAGCGAAGGCGGCTCTCCGCCCGCAACCTGAGCGTAAGGATCATCGGACGGAATAGTGCCGTCAGTGCTTTCGAAAAATTCTCGCGACTCCCGTTGGGAAGGAACGTCGAGACGGTACGGCATTGGAACAACGCTAACGCCGCCCAATATCATCAGATACTTTGAGTCGGTTTTCTCCAAGATCTTTCTCAACGGCGTAACGAGTTTCGCCGAATCGGCGGCGTTTCTCATCGAAGCGTCTTCAGGAAAGTTGTATCCAAAGGAAGATTGCGCAGCTGAAGAATCCAACTCGACATATCTGGCCGTCTTTTGATGTTTCGTGGACAGTCCCAGATCTAGGTATTCCGTTATTGCCGCTTCAAAGTTTTTTTGCCGCCAGACTTTTTCCTTGTCTATCTTGTTCCCCACGGTTACAAGCGTGACATCGGCCTCGCAAGGAATATCCATCGGCACGCAAACCTTCCATTTCTTGGAAGGGTCAACGCCCGCAACACCCGCAAAGCTCACTTCGAAAAGCAAATCGTAACTGCCGCCGCAGGCTTGGCATAACGGATTGTATTGAAGCGCAAGCCGGCGTGCTTCTAGATCTCCCTGCGGTATGCTTGACTGAACTAGCTTAAAGCACGACGACGGAAGATTTTCGTAAACGGGCTGATCTTCGGTTCCCTTGTTGCGTTTGATGACCGCCTCTCCGAAAAGCGCTTGTCCGCTTACGGGAACGACCCTAAGCGAAAGCCGGTCGTCTATCGAGTCGAAGACGGCGTTAGAACGCGACGCGTGGACGGCGAGGTAAGAACTGATTTCTTCAGGACGGTAGCACGGAGGCGGAACAACCGTTTCCTGTCCGCTGTAACAAATGCAGTCGCACCTGTCGTCACTTATTTCGCCTGTAAGGCAGCCCGCCGCAATCGAAGCAACTTGCTCCTGGGGAACGAGGGTTGGACAATCGTAAGGAAAGGAACATAGCTGCGGCGTTGAGAGGGGATTAGCGGCAGCGACAAAGCCGCCTAACAAAAACAGCAGAGCAAAAACAAACCGCATGAAAGGGTTTTCCTTAACGCGGCTTATTAATACTTGCGAAAAAAAACAGCTTACTGCTTCTTTGCAGCGTCCAACGGGGGGTTTGGCCCACTGTGGAATCTTTTTGCAGAACGCGCGGGCTTCGCGTCTTCCAAGAGGAAGCGCGGAACTGCTTTTAACGCCCTTGACGGGCCCTTAGGAAACCGGAACCTGGAAGGGGTCGCCGTACAACACTAGGGTTTCTACGTCGGCGAACCGGCGGTCTCCTTCCGCAGCGCCAGCGGCGTACGCGCTCTGCTTCATTTTCAGGAACACGCGGCCGAGCGGCTCGCTTCCGCGGTAGAAGTCGCCGATCATCTTGGGGTAAAGCGGGCCTCCCGACAAGGCTGCGGCAACTGAACTTGATTCGTCAAATCCGACGCGCGTGCGTCCGACTATTGCTCGCGCGCCAGCCGCCGCGAAGCCCAGCACAAGAGACGAGCCGTAGCTTGCGCTGCGGGTGAACGCGAGTTCTCCGTGGCTGTCCGTGTGCAGGTAGCCGTCTACTGCTCCGCAGTAAGCGCAGTTGAAAAACACTAGCGGCCGATTTTCAAGAAAATCCTCGCTCTCGGCGCGTTCGAGCAGGTGGTCAGCGTCAAGTATTCTGTACTGGTCGCCGTTTAACGTGTTTTCCGCCAAAACGTGTCGGCCGTCGCCGTGCGTGATGAAAACAATTCCGTCTTTTGCAAACAATTCATTCAAAATCGAGTCTCCCCTGCAGTTCGGGAAAACGGCTCCGCGGTCAGGATGTATTTCGTAGCAGAAGTCGGGAGCCAGTTCGCACATGGAGTCCGAAGAACAGTACTTCGTCGAAGGGCCGAAGGCAAACATTCCATTCAACACGCTATCCGCCAAATGCTCCAGCGTACAGTCTTCGGGGCCCAAAACATTACAGGCGTCCGAAACTATTACTGTGTTGGAAAACGAGGGCGCTTCGGAGTAAACCGCGGACACCATCGTCATTATTGCCGCGCTGGACGACGAGGGGTCGTCGCTAACGGGCGTCGGAAAACGTGAAACGACTACCGACGGCTCCTTGTTCTTGGCCGTCATCGAGTAAGCGTCGTCGGAAGGAACGCGTCCGTCCACACTCTGGAAGTACTGCATTCCATCCTCGCCGGCCGAGTCGGCGCGCCACGGCATTGGAACCACGCTCACGCCCCCCATTATGATGAGGTAATCGGAACCCGTTTTCTTCAGCACTTTCCTGATTGGCTTGACTAAGTTGCTTGAAGCTGCTGCGGAATTCATTCCGAAAGCCTGCGGAAAGGAGTATCCGAACGACGTTATTGCGGCGTTGTTGTCTAATTCAACGTAGCGCACGGTCATGGAAGAATTCTGGAGGGAAGAAAGGTGTTCGACGTAAGTCAAAAGCGCTTCCTCGAAACCAAAGTACTCGCTGTTTATGTGCACGGTAGACGTTTTGTCCAACTTGCTTCCTACGGTGACTATAGCGACGTCGGCGCTGCAGGGAATTTTTAACGCGGCCGTGAAGTGGCCGCGGAAATCCGGTTGGCCGGCTAAGCCGAAGTCTGTTTTAATTACGTAGTTTCCGCCACAGGACTGGCACAACGGCTTGTAGGCCACGTTCATCCTTATGCCGTCGTGGTAATTGTTGGGCCCCAGTTCCTCGAAGCAAGACGGCATTGGCTGCCAAGCGGGGTTTGCGTCCGTTCCCGCGTCAAAAATTTCTGAGTCTCCGAAGAGGACATTGGCGTCGTCCTTCGGCTGCAGAGTTATGGTCAGACTGCGGTGACGCGAGTCAAAAGAATACTTTGCGGAAGGAGAGTAGTCGACTTGGAGGTACGGATTGGTTCCCGAACACCAGGCATCGCCTTGTTCGGTGGTGCTGCACTCGGCGCTGACGCCAGCTACGAAAAACGCGAAGAAAAGACAGAATGCAATCAGCCGCATGAACAATTAAGTGCAGACTTGCCTTTAAATGCGCTGCGGTAAAAAGGAATTAAAAAAGAATTATTTTTTGTCAACGGGCTCGGCGTCGAGAGGCGGCTTTGCCCACTGCGGAATCTTCTGCGGCACGCGGGGCTTTTGCGCCTCTTCCTCCGCCTGTGCCTTGGCGTACAAGTACGCCGCAATCGCCACTATCAGGACGAGCACTATCGCGCCCGCGACGAAAGGCAGCGTTCCGGCGGCGAACAATCCGGTTCCACTCGAAGTGGCTTGCTGTTCTTTCTGCGTTTCAGTGCTTTCGGCGACCACATTGCTCGGGCCGACCACGTGCGCTTCAGTGCCGGTTTGTCCCATTGAACCGGCTGGAATCAAGTTGAACGGCTTTGCGGACGGCATGACGTTGAACGCGTGAGAAGCGTTGGCCGAACCGCGGAAAGCGTAAACGGTCACTATGCCGGCGTCGTTTCCGGTCAGGGTTCCGTCTTGCGTTATTGAAGCAACGTCGGGGTCTGAAACGTCCCAGTAAACTTGTCCTGCGCCGGTCGGGTTGTCGTAAGCGTCGTAGCCAGCGACGCTCAAGCGAAGGCTTTCGCCCTCGCGTAGCTTGAACTGGCCGGTTGAAGAAACGACTTCAAGCCTCTGCGCGTCGCCTCCAACAATGGTTACGTGAAGGACTGCGGAAAGCGAAGAGTCGCTCGGCGCGTCGGCGCGAACGGTTACTGTCCCGACCTTGTGGCCTATGAACACTCCCGCTGAAGTGATTTCAGCGGTTCCGGTTCCGCCGCGCAGCGAGTAAACCAGTGGAGGCGCGGTTACGTTGTTGCCGTACTGGTCGTATCCCTGCGCCTTGAATGTGTAGTACTCTCCCGCTTCAACGCTTACGTCGTCGGGGTCGAAGCCGATGTGATGCAGGTTGCCAGGGTTGACAGTTAGGTTGGAAGTTCCGCTCGTGTTTCCCACTGAAGCGGAGACTACTATGTAGCCGGTGACGGTTGAAATGAAGTAGCCCGAAGCGTTTATCGAACCGCTTCCGCTCACGACGTTCCAGTAAGGAGTAATTGAAACCGCGTTGCTCAAAGCGTCGTAGCCTACTGCAGTGAACTGCACGCCCTCGCCCGCGCGAACGCTTGCAGCAGACGAGTTGACTACTATTTTGCTGAGCAGAGACGAAATGACGTTAAGCGCGATTGAAGCCGAAGCGTTTTCAACTGACGCCGTTACGGTCAAGTTGCCTGCGCGGCTTCCGTAGAAAGAGCCGTCCGCAGCAGCGCGTCCGGCTCCGGTTCCGTTAACTACGGTAAACAAGGTAGTGAGGTTTCCCGCGTAAGCGCCGCTTGGAACAACCGACTGCAAGTTTCCGAAGACGTCGGTCGCAGTCACGGTCAAGTGAGCGCCCGGCGAAGTTTCGTTTGCAGCAACAGTCGTCTGGTCGCTTGAAAGCGAGACGTTCTTGACTTGGCCCAGCGTAACGGTTCCGGAAGTGACGCCGCTGTAGTTTGCGAACGAAGCGTTTACGGTGAAACTGCCGGTCGAGTTTCCTGCGGTCAACAGGCCAGTGTTTGAAACGCCTGCCTGCGAAGTGTTTGCGTTAGTGAGATTCCAGCTCAATAGAACGAGCCATTCGCTCGGCACTTGGGCGATTACGTTGCCGTAAGCGTCGGCGGAAGCGAGGCTGAGCTGCTGAGTCGTTCCCGCGCGGACCGACAGCGGACTGGGCGTGATTATGTAGTGGTCTACCGCGCCAGGCGAAACTTTAACGGTCGCGTTAGCGATTTTGTCGCCGGCAGCGACTGAAATGGTTGCGTTGCCCGTCGCGAGGCCGCGTACTGCCGCCACTGAATTGTTTGAAGAGTTTACCGTGAGTTGAGCGACTGAAGAATTGGAAACGCTCCAAACCATTGAAACCGGGATTTCGCCGCCGTAAGAATTGCGTGCGACTGCAACAAATTCAATGGTTTCATTCCAGAGTATCGAAGCGCTTGTTGGAGAAATTGAAAGCGAAGACAGGTTTCCCGCAACTATGGTGACGGAAGTCGTGCCGTTGCCGCAGACGTAAAACTGAATGTGGTAGAAACAAAATGCTTCGGCGACTATCGTAGCGGTTCCGACTTTCGTCGCAGTGAAAGCGCCTCTTGAAGTGATGGTGCCGTCGCCGGTTCCTGGTTCGACGCGCCAAGCATCGTTTATGTTAATCGAGTTGTTTGCGGCGTCGTAAGCGCGTGCGGTGAACTGAAGCGCGCGACCAATGGTTGCAGTCGGGTTAGCGGGAGTAATGACTATTCGGCTTATCGAACCTTTGAAAACTTGGAAGACGGCCGAAGCGGTTTCGTTCGCGCCGTGCAAGCGCGCCGTAATCGTCGCGTTGCCCGCGCGGAGGCCGACTATTGAAACGCTTTCAACGTCCGAGTAAGCCGAGTTGAAGTAGACGACGTTCGAGTCGCTGGTGTTCCAGTCGAAAGTCGCGTTGGCCATCCTGCTTCCGAATTCGTCGGTTGCGTAAGCGCTTACCGTGGCGTTGTCGCCGGAGTTCAAGTAAGCCGTTGAAGTGTTTATGTAAACGCGAGTCGGCTGGCG
>JACCLL010000090.1 GCA_013425325.1 Microcaldota archaeon
TTAACGAGTTCCAGCGCCGCCAGTGCCGCGTCCCGCGGCCACACGTGAACGTATTCCGCGTGGCCGTCGGGTGCGTTCGGTCCTATTGCTGCGGCGGCTATGCCTGCTTGGCAGGCGTTTGCCGAAACAGCCTCCAAAGCCAATGATTTCATTGTAACTACTATTAGGTAGTTAATATATAAATGGCTTTGGTTTTGGGCTGTTTCTTATTAAGTTTAAAGCCCCCTAATACTCGTAGGGAGATATTTTTGGGAGAATTCTTCATACTTCGACAACTGTCGGTAAACTCGCTTTTTTGGGTTGGCGTAGCCGCAGTAGCGTTCGGCTTGCTGGCGGGAGACTTTACTCTGCTGCTGCTTTTCGTTGCGTTGTTTGCAATAAACTACGCCATACTCGCGGCAGTCAGGCTGTTTGCGCCCAACTTGTTTGCGCAGCTTCCCGAGTACCAAGAGCCTTCCGCGAAGCGGGCGGCTCAACGCAACCTGGGCTTCCGCATCTACCCGCTTGCCTACCCGAGGGTGTTGGACGAGGACTTGAACGACTTCGCGCCCGAGCTTATTCACGTGGACATCCGTACTGACGGCGGACTGGTTTTCCAAGGCAACTTCAACCGCGACGCGCTAAAGCAGTTTAAAGACGCCTTGGCGCAAGTGCTGACGCTTAGAATGCCTGTGCCGAAGCCGTTTCCACTACCTTCTACGCAGAAAAAAGCCCGCAAGAAATAGGGTTTACAGTTCGCGGAAGTCTATTAGGTAAACGTCGTTTTTCTCGAGCGCGGCCTTTAGTTCCATGCTCAATAGAATCTTGAGTTCTTCTTCCCTTTCGGCATTGAGAGTAGAATCCGAGTTTGGGTCGGTGTAACCGGGATGAGCAACCCATTCGGTAACTCCTTCCTTTAGTTCGCTTACGCTTTGGACTATCTGGAAAGCATTCCTCCGCAGCAACAATTGGATGTTATCGGCGGTCTTTAGTCCCTGGCCGCGAAAGAACTTGCGGTCAAACTCGTAGTGCGCTCGAACCGGGATAGAAAGCGACTTCGCGTAGTCGGCTACCGCCTGTTTTGTTTCGTCGTCGCGAATATGAGCGTCCTTGTGGCCATCCACGTGCGTTGGAGAGCAATTGAACAATTGCTTGAACCTCTTGTCTTGTTCCCTGATTTGCGGCGCCGCGTCTCCTTCGGCCAATTCCAAGTGCAGTCCGACGCTTATGTCTACGTCGTTAAGCATCTGCGCTGCTTCGGCGCTGCAGCGCAAAACCATTACGCTCGTGCTAGTGACCATTCCCTGCATCATTGCTTCGATTATTCCCCTGTCGAAGAAGTCGCTTCGCCCGTAGTCGTCTGCGTTGATGATTAATTGTTTCATTTTGACTGCCTTCTTTTCAAGCGCATCATTTTCCGGCCTAAGCTAATCCAGTTTCTGACTTCCGGACTTTCTTTCAGCAGGACGTTTTTGCTGCCAATTTCTCGGTCTTCGCGCGTTAGAAAATGTCCTTTCGTGCCTATGTGCGTAAGCCAAATACCTTCCGTGCCTCTTACGGCATAGGGTAACCCTGCCATATGCGGGTCTATTAGTTTTGAAACAAGCATAGCGTGGGCAGGGTCCTCGTTTCTGCCGTAAGGCAGGTAGGGAACTGCGGCCGCATCTGCAGAAGTCAGTCGGCCGGGACCCATTCTGTGGCCTGCTAAGTGGCGCACGTCCTTCCGAAGCATCGATTTAAGCGAAGACGCTTCGGGTTCGTCCCAGTAGCCGGAAACAGCGCCGTCCGAAACGCCCATTATGGAAATGCTTATTCCCGCAAAGCCGTTTTTTCTCGCTGAGTTGAAACCGTCTAGCAAGGAGCGAAAAACATCTTGCGAGTACTTTGAAAGAAAACCTTGGTTACCGCGTTCCACTACTCTAGCCAGAGGCGTGTCGTCGTCCAAGTGAAGATATGCCGCGTTAGGCCCGCCGTGGTATATTGCTAGAAGGGACAGCCGGTTGCGGTGCGCGCCGTAGTGGCCGTGTTTGGGCACCAGTT
Source organism: Microcaldota archaeon (assembly GCA_013425325.1). Classification (GTDB taxonomy): domain Archaea; phylum Micrarchaeota; class Micrarchaeia; order Norongarragalinales; family UBA8480; genus UBA8480. The sequence goes on from JACCLL010000090.1 coordinate 2,020, forward strand.
CTTCGTATGCTTTCTTCTCGCTTGCGCTTGCTGAAGCAAGCAATTTTTTGATTGGTTCGGGCTGACCTGGGCCGTAGTAGTGTATTGGCGTATTAGGAAACTGTTTTTGCAGTGACTCCACGCTTGCCTTGACTCTCTTTACGTTTTCTTCCTTGGAGAGGGAGTCTGAAACAACTACTTCCATTTTGTGGCCGAACTTTTGCGCTTGTTCCAAGACGGACCTTACCGTCAAGTGCAGGTAGTTCGGGCGGTCTCGCGTCGGAATCAGGACAACAATTTTTTCGCGTCGCTCGGCTGTCAAACAACCGGCCTCCACTTCGGTCCAGAGGGAGTGTCTTCGAGGATGATTCCGTTTTTCTTCAGGTCGGCGCGTATCTTGTCGGCGGTCTCGTAGTCCTTCGCTGCCTTTGCCGCTTCTCTTTCCGCAACGAGTTTCTCGATTTCCTTCTCGGGCAGAGCCAGTTTTACTTGCTCTGCGAAGGCAAACAACCCCAGCACTGAATCAATTTTTTCAAGCGTTTTCAGCACCAACGCGGCTTCCTTTTCGTCAAGCGTTTGTTCTTCCATAAGCTTGTTTACTTCGCTTTCTAGCGCGAAAACTGCTGCAAGGGCCATGGGCGTGTTCAAATCATCGTCCATCGCTTCCGTGAATTCTTCAAGTGCCTTTTCGCACAGTGCTTTCGCGAAGTCGTTGTGCTTCCCGCCAGTCCATTCCTGCAACCTGCGGCGGAAGTTGAACAGCCGCGAAACAGTGTTTTCCGCGGCGTGCAACGCGTCGAAAGTCAGGTTCAGCTGCTGGCGGTAGTGAGACGAGAGCAGGAAGTAGCGAATGCCGGCGGGCTTGAATCCTTTCGCAACCAAGTCGCGGAGGGTAAAGAAGTTTTTGAACCGCTTGGCCATTTTCTTGCCGTCGACCATCAAGTGCTCGCCGTGCACCCAGAAGCGGGAGAAAGGCTTGCCTGTCGCGGCTTCGCTTTGAGCGATTTCGTTTTCGTGGTGCGGGAAAATCAGGTCGACTGCGCCGGCGTGGATGTCGAGCGTCTTGCCCAAGTGAGCTAGGGCCATGGCACTGCATTCGATGTGCCAGCCGGGCCTTCCTTTGCCGAGTTCCGTTTCCCAGAATACGTCGCCGTCTTTTTCGTCCCATGCCTTCCACAGCACGAAGTCGGAGAGCTGTTCTTTTTCGTACTCGTCTTGGTTTACTCTCGCTCCGGCCTTGAGTCCTTCAAGGGAAACGCGGGAGAGCCGTCCGTAGTTCTTGAACTTCGAAATCGAGAAGTAGGTGCTTCCGTCGCCGCTCTTGTACGCGAATCCCTTGTCTGAAAGCGTTTTGATGAGTGCAACCATTTCAGAAACGTGTTCGGTGGCCCGGCACCAGACCTCGGGTTCTTCCATGTTGAGCGTCTTCCTGTCTTCCCGAAACGCTTTTTCGTACTTTGCAGTGAATTGCTTGAGGGGAATGCCTTCTTTTTGCGAGTCGCGAATGGTTTTGTCGTCGACGTCGGTGACGTTCATTGCTTGCCTGATTGCGAAGCCGCTGTACTTCAGGTATCTCCTCAGGACGTCTTCGAACACGTAGGTGCGGAGGTTGCCGACGTGCGCGAAATTGTACGCCGTCGGCCCGCAGGCGTAGATAAGCACTTTGCTTCCGCTCGGCTCGAAGACTTGCTTTTCGCGCGCGATGGTGTTGTAGAGCTTGAATGCCATTTGACCCACTGTATTTCCGAAGCTACGCAAATAAATGATTACGCTTCTGCGAGGAAGGAGCAGCTGCTGACGACGTCGCCGAGGCCGACTGTTCCTCTTCTTGCGGGCGCGAATTGTCCCGGGATTATCATTGCGTAATGGGTTCCGAAGTCCGCCCAGCCCTCGCATAGAAACTCTTTTCCCAAGCCTGCTTTGCGTGCGAACGAATCCATTTCGCTAAAGCCGTCTTGCGACAGCGGGGTTGAAAGAGAGTGCGTTAGTTCTTTTGCGGTTATTTCCCGGCCTAGCGCTGCTTTCGCGGTTGCCGCAATCGAGGAAAAAAGTATTGCGTTGCGCACTTTTTCAAGCGGAACGGGGTACGGCTTGCGCAGGACGAGGACGTGGAACCCGGGGGCGTGCACGTGTATGCGTTGCATCCTCAGTTTTTCAAGCAAAGCCCTTGCTCCCAGGTACAAGTTGAACGCGTCGTCGCGTTTTCTCACGGCGTTGGCTTGCTTGCGCAAACCCAGTTTTTCGCACAACTCGATTATTTCCACTTCGTTGAGCCCGAGGCTGTCGACGTTTTCCGTAACGTGCTTCATTATCGCGCGTTCGACTTCCTTGTGCTCGAAGGGAACGTACTCGAAGTGAATCCTTAAGCCGGAATTGCGTTTCTTGAGCGCCGTTACCGCCCTGCCTTCCTCGGCGACGTAATGTGCAAATCCCTTGTTGAGGTAGTGGTGGCCCGCGAGCATTGCGCAGCACAGTCTCTCGCCGAGTTGCGGCAGCAGCGGCTTGAGGGAAGCCTCGAATTCAAGCGCGCCTTCGAACGGCGTCGACAGAATCAAGCGGTTTGAGCGGGGCGCAACTGTTTTTCTGTTGTTGGCCGTTATTTTCTGGCCGCGGGTGAATTCGAACACCCAATTCGTTTTTGGCGCGTCGCCTGCCCGCGCTGCTTTGCGCACCGGCACTAGGACGAGCCTGTGTTTTCGCGCCATTGGAAAAAGGGTTTTAGGGTGCGCGAGCCCGAAAACTTCCCTTGGCCTCTTCGGAGAGTAGAGGACGGAAGTTGCGCCGAGTTGCGCCATTTGGCTGGCTATTATCCCCGCCTGGCCGCCCAGTCGCTTTCTGTGGTTAGGAAAGCGCCGCGCAAGCCACTTGATGAAATCTTTTTCTAAGGAGACGTGCGACGCCTTGCCCGTAGAGAAGGAGTGGAAGAGCGCTTGCGCAAAACTCTTTTCGTCTCTCACTAACAGCGGTTCTTTTGAAGGGATTTCGCCAGTTTCGTTGAAGACTTGCTGCAATTGTTTTGCGGTTGGAAAGACTTGGCAGTCCACCAACGCATTATAAGCGCATAAAATGCCTTTGCCGCGTAAAGTGGTTTGCGCCGCCTTCTGCAGGCGGGCGTTCCACTCGGCGCGGTAGTGAGCGGCCATTACAGCCACTACTCTCTCTTTTTTATTAAGGCTTTAGTCGACTACGTGCAGCGTGCCGTACATTTGGCTTGCGC
>JACCLL010000093.1 GCA_013425325.1 Microcaldota archaeon
CCGCAGAGAACAACTGTCCGCAAAAGCGTCGGAAGCGGAGGCGCGCTTGGCGCAAGCGGAAGAGAAGGCGAAAACGCTTTCGCGTACCGCGGGCGCCGGCGCGTTGGAAGAACTGGAAAAGAAAGTCGGAGAACTGGCGGCTGCCGGGGAAATGTTCGTCGAGGAAGACGCCGCTGCAGAGGCGGAAAAGAAAGTCGCTGCAGTTGAAGCGGCGTTGAAGTCGCTGGCTTTTTCGGCGGCGGAACTCGCTTCAAAGAGAAAGCAGGCCATGGAAGCCGCTTCCGCGTCGTCCCGCGCGTCGGCCGAGGCGGAAGGAACGCAGAAGTTGTTTGAAGAGAAAAAGAAGCTTCTGGCAAGCCGCGAGGAACAGGCGGCTGCGCTCAAGGCAGTTGAGGAAGAGGCGGCGCTTGCGCAGAAGAGAGTCGAGGAAATGACTGCCTTCCAGGCGGCGTTGCTTGAAACCCAGTCGCTGCTGCGGCAGGAACTTGTCGGCGCGGTCAACGACGCAATGGCTTCGCTTTGGCCGTCGGTTTACCCGTACGGCGACTACACGTCGGTCAGGCTGCGCAGCAGCGAAGACGATTATGCGCTCGAACTGCGGGCGCTTGACGGCGCTTGGGTAAGCATTGAGGAAGCGTCGGGCGGCGAGAAAAGCTGTGCGTCGCTTGCAATGCGCGTGTCGTTCGCAATGATTTTAACTCCTAACCTCAGTTGGCTGGTGCTCGACGAGCCAACGCACAACCTGGATCGCGAGGCGGTTGCGCGGTTGTGCCGCGCGCTGCACGAGGAAATTCCGAAGATAGTGGAACAGACTTTCATAATCACGCACGACGAGGCCCTGAAGGAAGGAGCTAGCGCGAAAGTCTATTTCGTGGAGCGCGACAAGCAGAAGGGAGACAAGAGCGCGGTGCAGGAAGTTTCTAGCGTTTAGGCGCAAGCCACCAGTCGCGCCTGAACACGAAGTACTCCATTGCCCGCAAAGCGTTTTCGTCAAGCCCCTTGCTCGACAAAAGCGCGTGTCCCTCGTGAATCCTTGCCTTGCGCAGCGGAGCGGTGAGGTGCGAGGCGATGCCGTGCTCCTTCGGTGAAGCAATTATTTTCTTAAGCAACGCCACTGCCTTCGTTACTTCCCTCTTTTTTTCCACGAAAATCCGGCTTCCTTCAACGTAAGGGCCGCGCAGCCAGTATTCCGGCGAGTGTTCGGCGAGAAAACGAGTGCAAGACTTTGCATCGGCTACGGGAGGACCTTGCAGTTTCTTTATCCTCGGAAGCGAGTCGGACTCCACTTCCATCAGAATGAAACACTGCGACGCGCTGCAGAAGGAAGTCGAGTCGAAGACGCGGAAGTCTGCCAACTGGAGCTGGCGCGCGATAGCCGAAGCGCTTTTTCGCAGTTGCGGAACCAGAATGTCGTCAATGAGGTTCGGCTTCGGGAACTCCAGGGAAATCAGCGAGTGCTCGCGCTGTGAAAGCGCTGCCCGCAGTTTTTTCTTGTCCGGTGCCGGCGCGTTGCGCGAGAAGAAAGCCGGGTTAGTCGGACTCTGCCAAAACGCCCTGCACAGGCAAATGAATTTCGACAAATTAGTTTCATTCACTGCGGCGGCCGCGTTGCGGTTGCGGTCTATTGCGTCGACGAGTATCAGCGGCGCGCCGGAAAACATTTGCTTGAGAACTTCCGTTCCCGTCGCCGTCTTGTAGGCGCCTTCAATGTCGACGATCACCGGCGGCCTCCACTGCGCCGCGCTTTCGACGAGCCCGGCAAGCGAACGGTGGTTGAGAATGAGTTGTTCGCAGACCAGGCCGGAAAAGCCTTCGACTTCGACTTCGGCGCCGTACAGCCCCGCGTTCTTGAGAAGCGACTTGAGCACGCGGACGTCGCGCTTCTGCGCGGCCGTAAGTCTTTTCTGCAGGTAGTCCATGTGCAGGGGAGAGCGGTCGACTGCGCTCTTTATTTTCTCGTGCGGCTCGATTTTGAAGCACGGAATCACTTCGACTTGGAATTTGCCTATTCGCGTTTGCAGGTAGGGATGTTCTGCGTAGCGCATGAGCCACTTTGCTTTCACTGCTTTCTTGGTTGCGCGGATGGTCCGGTCTATTATTTCCTGGCGGTCGAGCTTCTTGGGAAATGCCACGAACAAGTCGATGTCCATGTCTCCTGCCAGGCCGGTGTCCCTTGCCGCGGAGCCGACGAACTTTATTTCGGCTTTTCCGTCGAGTGCTCCGCTTATTTTTTTGGAAACCTCTGCCGCGAACCGCTTTTCCTCGTCCGCTTCCTGCTTGGAGGGGGAAATTCGGCGTGAAACTCTTTCCGCGACTAGTTCTATCGCTTGTTTCCGGAGTTCCGCGTCTTGCTTTGCTTGCATGCAGAAATAACTGTCGGCAGGTTTTAATTCTTCCTTTTGCTAAGGCCGTTCATGGCCAAAGTAGTGCCCGGCTATCCGTTTTCCGAATACGTTTCCGCAGGCCCGGCCCTCTCGCAGGAAGCCAAGGAACTGGCGGACGCCTTCATTCTGGTTGTTAAGCGAAGGAGTCTTCCGAAGGAATTCTGCGTCAAGTACGGCTTGACGGAAAAGCAGGCTGAAGTCGAGGCCTTCGTGCGCTCCGTTGACGCGACGTCGATTCACAAGCCGCTTGCGCCGTCGGCGATGGACGACCTTCTTGTTGAACTAAAGAAGATTTTTGAGGGAAATCCCGAAGCGGAGGGAATAGCGCGTTACGTCTCCGTTGAAGTGCACGGGTACCGCTTGCTGCAGCCGCTGTTCGACGACTTCGAGCTTGAGGAAATAATGGTTAACGGCGTGCGCAAGCCGGTCATGGTCGTGCACAGAGCGCACGGAATATGCCGTTCCGACCTCGCGTTTTCGACAGACAAGGAATACCGCGAGTTCATCATGCAAGTGTGCGGCAGCACGGTTTCCTACTACTACGATGGCCGCTTGGTTGACGGAAGCCGCGTGAATGTCATGCTTCCGCCGTCAGTCGTGGAGCCGGTCGTTACGGTGCGCAAGTTCCGTAAGGAACAACTGAGCTTGATTGACTTGATTGCGAACCGCACGGTTACGCCGGAACTGGCGGCTTTCCTGTGGGTGTGCGTCGACGGGTTCAACGTTTATCCCTTAAACATTCTCATAATAGGCGGCCCGGCCTCGGGAAAAACTTCGACGCTGAAAGCAATTGCGGCCTTCATTCCTCCGTCCGAACGCGTGATTACGGTCGAAGACACGCGCGAAATAAACCTGGGCAGCTGCGAAAACTGGGTTGCACTTGAGGCAAGCGAAAAAATCTCGTTGGACGACTTGCTGAAGAACACGCTGCGCATGCGCCCCGACCGGATTCTAGTCGGAGAGGTGCGCGGCGCCGAGGCAATTACCTTGTTTACCGCGATGAACGTGGGCCAGCGCGGCATGATTGGAACAATGCACGCCTACACCGGTCGCGAGGCAGTCAGGCGCTTGGAAAACGCGCCCATGACCGTTCCCCGAGCGCTGATTCCTCTCCTAAACGTTTTGATAGTGCAGCAAAAGATTCCCACCTCTTCCGGGGCCTTCGTCCGTCGCATAATGGAAGTCAGTGAAGTCTCGAAAATGGAGGACCAGATAGCGTTGAATGAAATATTCAAGTGGAACGACGAAACGGGCGAAATAGCTAGGACTGAAATGCCTATTACTATGCTCGAACGCCTGTCAAAGGCAACGGGCCAGCCCATAACCGCGCTTTCCGAAGAACTCGACAACCGCGCGCGCATCCTCGAGTACCTGCGCGAGAGGAACGTAACCTCGCAGCAGGATGTCAACACCTTCCTCTCAAAGTACTATGCGGAGGCATTCGGCAGGAAAGTCAAAGGCTCTTGAGTTCCAGCGCCGCCAAGTCCTCGTAAACAGGGCCCGTCGGCCCGAGCGTGCTTTTCTTGAAACAAATTTTTTCGGCGTAGCACGAGCCGAATTCAGTGGTGGCGTGCTTGCGTTGCAGCGCCTTCAGCGCCTCCAAGTTCGTTCTCCCCTTTATTCTGCAGACGGTCAAGTGCGCGTTGAAATCGCGTTCTTCCTGCGTGCCAAGCGCTTGCGCAACCGTCTTCTGGAGTGCCTGCAGCCCTTTTGCCTCGCAGCCGACCCAAAAGACTTTAATGAAGTTCTCGTTCGGGAAAAAACCGGTTCCGGAAAACTTGAGTTTGAACGAAGGAGGAAGCTTGCCTTCGAGAGACTTGAATGCCTCGAGTTTTTTCGCCGCATCAGCGTCCGGGAGCTCTCCCAGAAAAACCAGCGTAATGTGCTGTTGCTCGGGGTTGACGAAGTTGGCTTGCAAGTCCAGCTTGCGCGCCTCGCTTGACAGCGCGGCTGCCTTCTGTTTTACTTCATCGGATAGCTCCAGTGCAATGAAACAACGCATGCTCTCTCCCACAAGGTTTTAATTAACGCTTAAAGAACTGTTATAGAGAGTGGTTTGCATGTTTCGTCCTCTTATAGTTTTCGCGATTCTGCTGGCGGCCTTGGGCTTTGCCTCGGCGTCGCACGTCATAATCACCGCCCCTCAGCAGTACACCGTTGTTTCGGGCGCGCAGAACGAAATCAATTTGGGGGTAATCGGGCCGGGCCAGAAAGTAGAGGTTTCGATTGACCGCGGAACCAACGAGTTGAGCAAGGACGCCAAAAACTTTGGTTCGGAAGCCATTTGGGACAAGCTCGTCGTAGTTCCCGAGTCGCTTCCCGCCGGCTGGAGCTTGCGCGACAGCCTGACTTACGAAACTCCTCTGACTGCGCACGTTATTGCCGCAAAAGACGCGCCCGACGGAGAATACGCGGTTCAACTGCAGACGATCGACGAGTACGAAGGCGTTGCGCCTCTTGCCTTCACGGCAAAAATAACTGTTTCGCGCAACGTCTTGAACGCCGTCGTTTCCCCCTCGACTATAACCACGGGAGTGGGCCAGCCTGCTATTTACAGGTTTACTTTAACCAGCTTGAGCACGGCGAACGACGCCTTCGAAATTTCGGCTGAAGGCCTGCCTTACGCGTGGGCTTACACGAAAACCGTCTTTGTTCCCCGCGGGTCCTCGAAGGAAGTTCCTTATGAAATAATCGGCTCGGCGCAAAAAGACTTTCCAGTCAAGTTCGTCGTCCGCTCGCTTTCCAGTCCCTTGATTTACCGCGAGCTCGACGGACGGCTCATTACCACCAGTTCGCTTTTGCAGGACGCCAAGGCAGCTGCACTGGGAGTTCCTTTGTTCCCGAGTTCCGAGCAAGCAATTTACTCGCTAATAGGATTCTTAGCAAACGTGTTGTGGAAGTGATTTGAAAATGCCCGCTGAAATGGAAAGAAAAGCTCTGGAAGCGCGCTTGAAGCTTGCAAGCAAAGAGTTTCACGAAGAAGTGATGACGCCCCTTGCGATTACGCCGCGCGAGCCCCCCCTGTTTCGCGGCGCGCCAACCAAGCCGAGGCCTGACTGGACTCCTGTCTTCAAACACGTCGGCTGGCATTACGAAAGAAAGGAAGCTAAGGACGGCCGAGACTTGTTCATCGTACGAGCGGCCGAGCCGGGGGAAAACGTCGGCGGCGCGAATTATATCTATAATTACTTAGAGGGTCTTGCGAAAGGCACTGCGTTGAAGCACGGCCTGCAAGTCCACATTACTCACCTGCCTCCAAAGAAACCAGCAAAAGTTTTGGCAAAAAAGATAATGCCCCCCATTTTCCACGAGTTTCAACTGCGGTTCTTGGCTCCTGGCGAAAAACCAGTTGAAGCAAAACCCGTTGCACTGGCCAGGGAGCCTCCGACGCCTCCGCGTCCCCCCAGCAGGCTTCCTCCAGCGTCTGCCGCGCCAACGCGCGAGACGGCTGTTCCTCCAATTCCACCTCGTAAAACACGTAGATGAAGAATCGAATGACTGACGCCAGAAAAAAGGCGGCGGCTCAAGTAATTTCGGCAATAGAGCGCGAGCCCAAGCCGTCTGCAAAGCAATTGTTCAAGTTCAAGCGCGAAGCCAGCGAAGCCTTCGGGCTTCCGGACGTCGCTTCCAACTCCGAGCTCTTGGCAGCAGCTTCTCCAGCGCAGCGCAAGAAACTACGCGAACTCTTGCGCAAGGCGCCCGTGCGCTCGCTCAGCGGCGTCTGCGTCGTCGCAATAATGGCGAAGCCGGCCGGCTGCGTCGGAAAATGCATTTACTGCCCCGGCGGCAAAAAATCGCCCAAGAGCTATACCGGCAAAGAACCCGCGGCCCGCCGCGCGGAGCAAATGGGTTTCAACGCCTTCAAGCAAGTCCGGCACAGGGTTTCCCAACTCGAAGAAATAGGCCACGACCCACGCAAGTGCGAGCTAATCATAATGGGCGGAACTTTCAACGCCCTTCCTTCTGCTTACCAAACTAATTTCGTGAAACGCGCTTTCGACGGCTTCAACGGCAAGGCAAGCAAGACTCTTGCCGAAGCGCAGAAGCGCAATGAAAAAGCCGCGCGCAGAGTCGTCGGCCTGACTTTCGAGACGAGGCCGGATTACGCGACTCCCGAACGGGTTTCGCGGTTAGTTGACTTCGGTGCGACAAGAATCGAGCTGGGCGTGCAGACGCTGAGCGATGAAGTGTACGAAAAAGTGCGGCGCGGGCACTCCGTGCACGATGTCGCCGACGCGACCAGAGTCTGCAAAGACGCGTTACTCAAAGTCGGCTACCACTACATGCCCGGCTTGTTTGCTTCAAAGAAGGAAGACGTGCGCATGATGCGCCAGTTGTTCGAGGACGAGCGGTTCAAGCCCGACTTGCTGAAAATCTATCCCTGTCTCGTCATCAAAGGAACGCCGTTGTACAAACTGTGGAAGAA
>JACCLL010000105.1 GCA_013425325.1 Microcaldota archaeon
TCAGCAAGCAGCCCGGCGAACTTTTCCTGCTTTTCCTCGATTTTTTGCGCCAGTTCCTGCTCGCTCCACGCGCTTTTGGCTAACAGTTGTTGTCTCAACCCGGCGTCCATGCGGAGATTAAGGCGGCGAAGAAATAAGAAAGGGTTGCGGCCTGCAGCACTCCTTTTTATTCAGCTTTCCTCCCTAATTCCTGCAGGTGTTTTAGCATGGTGTTACTCGGAAAGCCTTCCGGCAAAATAGAGAAGTACTACGCGGACGTCGTAGCCCGTCAGGGGGCAATGCTGTTTTCGCTGGTTGACCCCGACAAGACTGGAGACAACGAGGGCGCGAAAATGGCTAAAATCAGCTGCGAAGCAGGAGCGGACGCCATCATCGTGGGCGGAAGCATCGGCGCGCAGGGAAGCCTTCTCGACGAGACCGTGAAGCAAATCAAGGAAAACGTAAACGTTCCCGTCATACTGTTTCCAGGAAACATTTCCGGCATTACCTCATACGCGGACGCGACGTACTTCATGTACATGCTCAACTCGCGCGACGTCTACTGGCTTTCGACCGCGCAGATTCAAGGCGCTCCGGTTGTACAGCGCTCGAAAATAGAAGCAATTCCGACGGCATACCTGGTTCTCGAGCCCGGCCGTGCAGTCGGCTGGATTGGAAACGCCAACTTGGTTCCCCGCGACAGGCCGGACTTGGCGTATGCGTGTGGTCTTGCCGCGCGTTACATGGGCGCGCACGTTCTCATCAGCGACAGCGGCTCGGGAGCGGCAGACCCTGCGCCAGTGGAATTGGTCGCGGCGATCGCGAAGGCCTGCAACGACGAAGTCTTCTACTCGTACGGAGGAGGCATAAAGAACGGCGATCAGGCGGCTGAAGTCATTCGCGCAGGCGCGCACGGAATTCAAATCGGAACCGCCTTCGAAGGCGGAGACGTTGCGGAAAAGGTTGCGCGAGTGAAGAAAGCCATTCTTGAAGAAGGAAGAAAGCGCGTGAAGTGAAGCGCTTGCGAGTTCTTGTTACTGGTTCGACGGGCCGCCTAGGCGTAAAACTTGTTCCCGTGCTGCTGAGGAACGGCTTGCAGCTGCGGCTTTTAGTTAGGAACGAAGCAGCCGCGCGAAAGTTGTTTTCGTCAACGCGCATCGAGTTTTTTGAAGCCGACTTGGTCGAGTCTCCTGAAAAAAGGCTGGTCGAGGCTTGCCGGAATTGTTCGGCGATAATTCACTTGGCGGGGTTGGTTGACTTCCGCGCTTCAGAGCGCGAGATGATGGTTCAAAACACTGCCGCGACGGAGAGACTGGTTTACGTGGCGCGCAAAGCGGGAGCAAAGCGCTTCGTGTTCCTTTCGTCGGCATCGGTTTACCGCCGGATAAAATACCTGCCAATCGACGAAAAGCACCCGCTTACTCCAGACACTTCTTACGGCATAAGCAAGAAACTGGCGGAAGAAGCAGTGCAGGACAGCGGCCTGGACTACGTAATCCTGCGGCCAACCATAATTTACGGCCCCGGCTTTGACGAGGGATTCGCTTCCGTCGTGCGCTCGGTCAAGAAAGGAAGCATGAAGATAATCGGAGGGGGTTTGAATAGGGTTCCCTTCGTCCACGTCGACGACGTTGTGCGGGCGGTTGTTCTCGCGCTTCGCACTAAAAACTCTCGGCAGGCGTACAACATTGCCGGCGCCGACGTCATTACGCAGAAGGAGGCGCTTGCAGAAGTGGCGAAGCAGGTTGGCGCAAGGCCGCCGTTTAAGCACATTTCAAGGGGACGCGCGTATTTTCTTGCGTGGATTGAAGAAACTCTGGCGCAGCTGCTTGGCCGGCGGCCGCGTTTGTTGCGCGAACACGTCTACATTCTTTCCGAAGACCGCATTTTCTCGGTTCAGAAAGCAAGAAAGCGGTTGGGCTACCGGCCACGCGTTTCCTTCAAGAAAGGATTAAAAC
>JACCLL010000003.1 GCA_013425325.1 Microcaldota archaeon
ACGGAAGCCCGCGCGCCAATGAACCTCGACACGATTCGGCTCAAGTGAGAACCCTTTGAAGCAGCACGCGGCCGTAAAGAAAATTTTAGACCGCAATGCGCGAGTCGAAGCCGACAAGGCGTGGGAAACCAGCAAAACCCGTCGGGCGCTAATCGCGGGCGCAACTTATCTTGTTGTAGTGCTGTTCCTGCACTTGATTAACGCGCCGAACCCGTGGCTCAATGCCTTGGTTCCGGCTTGCGCGTACATTTTGTCGACGCTCACGCTGCCGTTCGTAAAGAAATGGTGGCTGGAAAAAGGGTACAAAAAATAGTTTTACTCTAGTTTTCTGCCGGTTATTCTGGCGGCATACCGCGCGTGCACCTTAAACTGTGCTTCAGGCAACCTCTTAAGCTCACGCAGGCTCTGCAGGTTGCGGTCTAGCCCAGCAAACTCGGGCGCGTGCTCCGAGAGGGCAGTGGGCGCAACGTCAAGAGTGTCGCTCAAGCTCTCGGGAATAGGCACTTCCTTGGGAAACCCTCTTCCGTGCAGTTCGTGGCGCAGTTCCTCGTGCTCTCTAACCGCGTTCAGGACTTCGGCCTTATTTTTCTCCGGCAACAAAGCCAGCGCCTTAGCGGCTTTTTCTCCGAAACGCATTTTTAGAATGTACGCAAGTCCTACATTACGGAACTGACGCAAGTCCTCCGACGGCATTGAAGCAAACTGCCTCAAGTAAGCACGGCGGGTGTTGAAATCCATTGGCCGGTCGCTAACCGGCCCGAAGGCCGCCATGAAAGGCGTGAAATCAGGCAAACCCTTTGGAAAACCGTGTTTCTCGAGTTTTTCAACAAAACCCTTTTCCTCGCGCACTCGCTCGACCAGCTGGCGTCCTGAGCCGGCTTGCTTGGGGTCGGTGAATCCCTTGTACACGACGGACTCTCTTCCAAAACGGTCTTCCAAAACCTTTTTTTCCTCCGGTGAAAGCTGCGCCGGAGGCACATACGCAGAAGCTGAACGTCTTGCCTGCTGCGGCGAAGGCGCTTTAGGCGCGGGAGCGACGGTAGGGCGCTGAGTTTCGCTAGGCCTCCAACTAACCAGAGGCATTCCCTCCAAGGTAGGACGCTCGGACCTGCCCTCCTCCACGAAGGTCCTTAACGCCTTTTCCTTCTTTGCGGCAGCCTCTTCTTCAGCAGCCGTCTTGACCGCCTGTTCGGCCTTTTTCTTCTCGGCGGCCTCGTGGGCGGCTCTCTGCAGGGCCGCGGTAAGGGGACTTTCAGTCACGGAATATAAACCTACTTTTCTCTTCTTCTCTTCGGCCATGAAAGTTAATTTGCCGAAAATGCTATAAAAAGCCGCGCACTCAAGTTGCATTGAAATGAAACTGGTAATAACTGGCACGCCCTGCACTGGAAAAACCACGCTTGCGAAAGAGCTTTCCACGGAAACGGGCTGGCCTGCAGTCGACTTGAACGCACTCGTAAAGAAGGAAGGCCTTCACTTCGGCAAACAAGGAAACGAGTACGTGGCGGACTTGGAAAAACTCAGGAAACGCGTCCTACGCCTCCTGGCAGGCAAGCGCAACTGGATCGTCGAAGGCCACTTGGCATGCGAATTCGCCTTGCCAGCAGAGGTGGTAGTGGTTTTGCGCGTCAACCCCCCGCTTCTCTTCGAAAGAATGAAGAAAAGAAAGTACGCGTTGAACAAAATCAAGGACAACTTGTTCTGCGAAATCCTGGACTACTGCCTCCTTGAAGCAGAATCCCGTTACGACAATACTCCCGTGATCCAAGCCGACAACTCGAAACCGGTTTCTGCGAAGGAACTGCTTTCCAGGACAAAAATGAGAAAAAGCGACCGGGTCGACTGGAGCCACATGCTTCACGACAAGAAACTGGCTTTCCTCCTTAAAGAAAGGCTTTAAAAACCCTCAAGCGTAAAAGACGCACAACACTCGCTTAAGTTTCTGAGGTGAAAGCACTACAATGGCCAAGAAAAAGCCTAACGTTCCCGAGGACGAGGAAGAGCCTTGGGAAGAAGAGGAAGACGAAGAAGACTGGACCGAGGAAGAAGAAGAGTAACTTCGGTTTTCCGCCCTATTTTTTCTCCTGCTGAGAACGCAGGGAAACCAATTGAAGCGTTGCGACGTCAGTCGGAATGACGTCGTCTTTTTTCACGCCCAATTTCTCGAACAGCTTGAAGGCAGTCTTTTCGTTCAAGTCCCTGGACTTCACGAACTTGGTCGCCGGCAGAGACACTTCCACGAAGACGCCGAAGTCGGTGATGTCCAAGACGTTCACTGTCAACCCGATGTAGAAAAACTTCCAGAGCGTGAACTCGCGGGAAAACTCTTCCTTGTAGCCAAGCTTTTCGAGGTTCTGCATCATCGAATACGCGCTGGCGACGTCGACGCCCAGCCTCTCGTCCTCCTGAAGCAGGTAGCCGTCGAACAACAGCGTCTCCTGCTCGGTCTTCTTGTCTGTTCGCACGAAAAAGTACGCGAAAACGTTTTCCCCGAATTCCTTCACGTGAACCGCGTCCACGAACTCGCCGCCGCCCACGAACTTCGCGTGCTTCCTCAAAACAGCGATTACCGCCGAGTCTTCGACTGGCGCGGTCAAACGCATTTCGGGAATTTTCCACTTCAATTCATGAACGGGCTTGCGCGGCTTGGGCTTGAACAAGTCCCAGAAGCCAGGGGGTTTTTTCGCCAAATTCACGCAAAATCAACTCGCAACAACAAGAAATCAGAGTTCCTGTGACTTTCTCCCAATATAACCGGAGATTCCTGCTTCAACAGCCCGCTAACGCAGCGCTTCCACAGGCTCTTCCCGTTAGTCCAACGGTGTTCCTCATTAAAATGTTTCTGGCAGCATTTAAATCTCGGTTGAGCACTAGCCCACAAGCGGGACAAGCGTGTAGGCGTTCGGATAGGTCCTTTGGTACCAAGGTACTGCACGAACTGCATTGCTGAGACGTATTCGCCGCATCTACGAACTGCACGACAGCACCAGCTTCTTCCGCTTTGTACTGCGTAAACAACACTAACTGACGCCAAGCCGCGTCAACAATACACTTTGCCGCGTAACTATTTTGAATCATTTTAGCAATATTCAATTTCTCAAAAACAATCAAATCATAGGAATCAACAAGTTTTCTACTCAACTTGTGAAAAAAATCAGCGCGTTGGCAGCGAATCTTACGATGCAAACGCGCTACCTTCAGACGTTGTTTTTCACGATTTTTAGAACCTTTCTTGCATGAAAGCCAACGCTGCGCAACAGCAAGCCTCTCCTCACTATGCTTTAGCCAACGCGGGTTCTCTATTAACTCGCCAGTGCTCAAGGCAACTAAGTTAGTCACGCCTAAGTCCACTCCAACCGCAGTTTTGATTTCTCGTTTTCCTAGTTTTGTGTCAGGTAACCCAACGGTAAAGCATACGAACCACCTGTCAACGTCATGTCGGATAGTACAATTCTTAATCCAGCCATTGAACGGCCCGCCACGATGCAGCTTAATGTTCACTTCGCCAACTTTTGACAACCAAAGTTTCCTGTCACGAAACTTAGCGCCGTTGCCGAACTGCGGATAAGTAAAACTATCAAAACGATTTACTGCTTTGAAACGAGGATAGCCTGGCTTCTCGCCTGCTTTCACGCGCCTAAAGAAGTTATGGAACGCCTGGTCTAAGCGATGCAGCACGTCTTGCAACACTTGCGAGTGAACCGACTGTAAACTAGACTTGTTCGACTTAAGCTTAGGCAAATTATTTTGCTGTTCGCGATAACTCGTGCTCTTCCGCTCGTTTTCCCACGCGTTCTTACGCTCTTCAAGCGCATTGTTGTAAAGGACTCGGCACGTTTCAAGCGTCTGTTCAAATATGATGCTTTGCGCTTTGCTGGGATATAGACGAAACTTGAAAGTTCTCAACATGAAAAAATGACTCTGACCGGACTTTAAAAGCAAGAACCCAGTGGCTTGCCGGTGGGTTGAAGAATTTACTTCAAAGTACGCCTATTAAAGTTCCTTTAATTCCTTTCCGCCGCGGCCCCAGAAAACCCACGCCAGCGCGGCAATAAGCCCCAGGCCCGCTACTCCGAGCAGCCAAAAGTTGTTTCCAGCCGAAGCCAAGCCCGTCTGCGACGAAACGCCGGCAGGCCCCTGCAAGGCCCCGCTCGCCGCCTGCGCCCGCAGCCATGCGCTCAAAAACATTCCGTTCTCGAAGTCTTTCTTCGCGGCGTCAACGCCCCCGGCGGTTTGCTGCGACCCGAACTGCGTTTGCCTTGCTTCGGCAATCGAAATCGCCTGAGACGCCGTTTCACGCGCGGAATCAACCGCGGACTCGACGGCCTGCCTCGCATCATCCAAGTCCTGGAGCCGCGCGCGCAAGTAATTCAAGGAATAAGTCCCCAGAACAGACTGGTTTTCCTGCGAGCCGGCCCACACTCCGTCCAATGCCTTCAACGCGGTTTCAACGCGCTTTTTGGCAAGTAACCCGCTTTCCTCGGCAGAAGTCTTCTTTTTCTTCAAGCCCTCGCCGACTGAAAACGCTTTTTCGAACGAAGTCAACGCGGCCTCGGCAGCGTCTCTGGCAGACGAATATTCTTCCAACAACGCCCTTTTCTCCGACAAATCGGACGCAATGGTGGGAACAACCGGTTCCAACTCCGGAACAGCCTGTTCTTCAGTTGAAGAAAAGTTTTCGCCGTATTCAGTCAAAGGCGACGGCGCCGCCTGTGAAACGCATTTTATTGAAACGCGCGCGGTCTTGGTCTCGCCTGCAGCCAAGTCGCCCGAAAACTCGAGTGCAACAGCGCTTCCCGCAATCCAGTGTTTTTGCTTCAAGTCGGAGAACACGCTTACGCCGCCGTCCTGCGGCGGCGAAGCGCACGACAGTTCTTCGGCGAGCGAAACAACCGCGTTGTCCAGCGAAACCAGTGAGTGAAGAGAGTATTCCAAAACCACTTCGTCCGACGAGGAGGAAACGCTCCGCTCTACCTGAATCGGGTTTGCAATCCAGTAATGCAGTTCAACCGAGTTATTTCCCTGCGCTGCCTCCGCAGTCGCCGAAACCGTTTCTCCCGAAGCCGAAGCAGAAACTCCTTTTTCGCCGAATGCCTTTGCAACGCGGCAGCCTACGTTTTTTTCCAAGTAAACCGTCGCGTCCGCGTCGCACTCGAAGTCAACAACTATCTTCTTTTCTGCAGCAGATTCAGTTGCCCAAACAGTTGACTCGCGGACAACGGACGTCCTGCAGAAAACGCCTCCGAACTCCACCAACGCGCGGTACTCGCCGCCTGCCTTGATTCCTTTGACGAACAGCTTGCCTCCGGAAACGCCGAGTTCGGCGCTCTTGTTCAAAACCATTACGTAAGCCGCTTTCTCCAGCAAAGCCAGTTGCGGCAGCGCAACTTCCACCGCGCCGTCGTAGGAGAGGCTCAAGTCGTTACGCAACACGATTTCAGCCAGTCCCTTCGAATCGTCGTCCAACGGCACGGTTCCCAGCGAAACGTTTGCAACGCCCGTACGCTCGAACTCCTGCTTCAGAATGGACGGCGCACGCGCGTCAACGTCGGCGAGGGCGCGGTCGACGAAGTCCCTTATTTCGCCGAGTTTGCCCGCGGCTGCTTCAACGTCAAGCGAGCCGCCTGCGAAAAACCGCTCGTACTCGGCCACTTTCCTCCTGTCGGAAGACGAGAGGAAGTCAGCGGATTCCAGGAGCCTCGGCCAATCCCCCTCCAAGTAGCCGTACTGCTCCAACGCGGATGCAACGACGTCGTCGCGAGCGGCATTCAACTCGTCTTGCAAATAGTAAAGCGCTGTCGAACTCCCTTCAGTGGAAGGAATTCCTTCCAAGGCAGCCGAAACGCGGGCGAGCCTCTCGCGCGCGAAAGAAGAATCAACTCCGTCGTCCTCAGCGCTTTCCATCAGCTGGTTCAAGTCGTTCGCGTCGGCGCGCACGCGGTCTTTTATTGCATCAACCGACGACGAGGAAGAGGCTTGTTCAACTATTTCCTGCAGCCTCGTCAGCTCGCGCGCGTAAAAAGCGGTTCTTTCTCCCCGTGTCCTCGGAAGCGCTTGCACGAAGTCCCGCATTTCCGCGTCAAGCAACGCCTGCGCATTTCCCGCGGCCAACGGATTCGCCGCCATCTTCGAAGAAATGAGCCGGTTTGCTTCATTCTGGCGCGAGAGAACTGCGTTGCGCAGCGCGGCCTCGACGCCAGCAGACTCGGAATCGACCCACTCGAGTTTGCTTGCCGCGCTGCCGGCGGTTGAAGAGGCTTCGCGCAGCATCAAAACAGCGTTGCCCAAGTATCCCGTCCGCTTCGACGAGGAAAGAGAGTTGGCTTCCGACTGCAGTTCCCGGCCCTGCCCGAGCAACTCGCTTGCTTCCTGGACTGCTTCGTAAAAGTCTAGAGAACCCTCGGCCGACTCTGCTGAAGAGACTGCAGAGCCTGCCAGCGCGACTTCGGTTCCGGTGATGAGAAAAAGTTTTTGCGAATCCAGTTGCTTTTGCTTGAATTCGGCGAGCGACAGCGCCCGCTCGGCTTCGGCGGCCAGAGAATCCCTCTCCGCCTGCAGCGAGTCCAGCGCGTCGCGGCATTTCTTGGCCAACAGCATTTCCTCGCGCAACAACGACTTGCTTGAAACAAACGCGTTTAACGCGGCTACGAAAGCAGGAGCGCTGGGAGTCGAAGAAAACGACGACCAGCTCGCGTTTGCCGTTCTAGCCGCGGCGAGAAAAGAGTAAGCAAAGCCCTCCGAAGAGCTTTTTCCGTCGGCAATTGACTGACGCGCTTCCGCGGCTTCCGCCATGACTCCCGTCGCCGCTCCAGAGTAGCCCGAACCGGTTGCTTTCTCCAAGTCGGCAAGGCGTTCGTCCACTACCGCCAAGCCCAAGTCGCACGAAAGCGAGGCGGCGCGCAGTGCTTCGACGGCGTAGCTGAAGCACAGCCAGGATTGGAGGCGGTAGCCAACGTCGGGAATGCCCAGCGGGGAAACGGCTTTCTGTATTTTCGCGGAGCCCGAAGCAAGCGCAAGCCTTTCCTTTGCAGTCGAAGCGGCGTTAAGCGATTGAGTAAAGTCTTTTTCCTCGGCAACCGAACCCCGTGCGAGTTGCACGTCGGCTCCGTCGAACGCCGCGCAAGAACTTCCCGCAACCAGAGGCTTTGCCGAATCAAGGAAAACGTCCGAGGGAATCAAGTAAGAATACTCGGAAAACTCGGTTGCGGAAGCAATTGAAAAAAACAGGGCTAGGGCGGTAAACGCCGCGAGGAATTGCCTCATGACAACCCATTAAAATCAAGGGTTTTTTAAGCATTTCATGGACTTGAAGCACGGAACTTTCCTGGTGCGCCTGGCCCGCGCCTCAATAGAGCACTACCTGAAGGAACGCAAGCCGCTTTCCCAGCAGCAAGTCGACGCCATGCGCGAAAACGGCTTAGGCAAGGAAAAGTTCGAGAGAGGCGGCGCATTCGTAACGCTCGAAAGCCATCCCTCGAAAAGCCTGAGGGGCTGCATAGGCTATCCTTTTGCCGTCAAAGCAGTTGACAAAGCGGTTGCAGAATGCGCTGTAAGCGCGGCAATCGGAGACCCCCGTTTTCCTCCCCTTTCACTTGAAGAACTTTCAGGCACGGCAATTGAAGTAAGCGTTTTGACTGAAGCGCAGGAAATCAAAGTAGCCCACGCTAAAGATTTTCCAAAGCACGTTGAAATCGGGAAAGACGGGCTGATAATCCAACACGGGCCGTTCTCCGGACTGCTGCTTCCTCAAGTCGCGCCGGAGCAACAATTTGGTCCGGAAGAATTTCTCGCGTGCCTGTGCCAGAAGGCAGGGCTTTCGCCCGACTACTGGCTGGAGGAAGTCGAAGGAAAGCCGGCCGTGAAAATAAGCAAGTTCCAGGCAATGATTTTCTACGAGGAAAAGCCGGGCGGCAGGGTCGTTGAAAAAAAGTTTTGAGTCCCTCAAGCAAACGGTTTTAATCCCGCGCAAGCCTTATTCTCTGCGGTGGGAGGCTAATGCGTTTTTTCAAGCACGGCGACAGCCTTGCAATTGTATTACCGGAGCCGTTGCGCAAGAACTCGGGAGTCCAGGAAAACGACGAGTACGAGTTCCTCGAAGTCGAACAAGGCGCCTTCGTATTGATCAGCAAAGCCAAGCTCGCCGACCAGGCAAAGCGCAGCGTCTTCGCTTCAATGTGCGCAAAAACAGTCAGTCCGCCTTCGGCCGCGCCCGTTGAGCAAAAGCAGACTCCAATTCCTTCAAAGCCCGCCGTAAAGCCAGTCACCCCGTTTGAATTGATTGAAAGAAAAGGCTTTTTCATCGTAGAAAACGAGGCGGACGCAAAGAACTTGTCTAAAGCGCTGGAGCAGGAAATCAAGGCAGGCCTGGTGCGCGGCGTGCGGGGCTTTGACAAAAAGTTTTACGTAGTTTCCACACTCTTTCTGAAGGCGATGTCACAGAAGTTCGGCGCCGCCCTGTCCGGCAAAGAACCGCTTACTCCCGCGCAGCTGGCACAAGCCGCTTCATGCGACGAAAATGCCTGCAACGCCGTCCTCCAGGTGCTTAAGGAAGACGGAGACGTGCTGGAGAAAAAACGCGGTTACTTCGTTGCAGTGAAGTAGCGCCCGTTTTTATTCAAGCGGATTCAGTTTGTTTTGTGAAGCCAAGTGAAACACGTTTTCCTGATTTCCAGCGGAGAAGAAGACACTTTCCAGGCGGAAAGCTACTCGGGAGAAGAACTCGTCATTCTAGTGGTACTGGATTCCAAAGGACTCGCCGGCGACGCCGACAAGAAAATAGAGGCGCTGCGCAACAAAGCCGAGCAGCTGAGCATGACGCTGGCGCCAAAGGGAATAGCCAACCGAGTCGTGCTGCAGTGGGGAAGCCCCGGTGAAGAGTTGGAGCGCTGCCTGGAGCGGGAAAACGCTGCGCGGCTGCTTTGAGTTTTTCACAAGCCGATTGCTTTCAGGAAGATTTCTGCAACTATGAACACTGCCGCTGCTACGACAATCACTTTGGGACCGAGTTGGATGTTGCTTGCGCTGACGTCGTAGAAACGCATCAGTCCAGTCGAACTCGAAGGAGCGCTTATTTTGTCACTCATTGAAAAAACCCAGTAATAGTTTGGGCGGCGCATATTTAAAAGTTGCCCGACGCTAAAACACTTTGAAGAACAATGGCCTACCCGCCCTATCAACAGCCTGCCAAACGAGAGAGTCCGCAGGAGACGCTGATTAAGATAATCGTGTTCATCGCCCTAGTCCTGGTGCTGCTCGTAGTACTCACCAAATTCAAGTTCATCCACACCCGCGACATTCCGGGATGGAAGGGATTCTACTGCGGCGTCGTAGAACAGCAGCAGTCGCGGATAATGATGTTACACGGCGACGACGGACTCGGAGACGCCGAGAAACTCGCGAACCAGCTCTCAAGGTTCAGGGTTTCGGCGCCGCCGGAGCAGCTGCACGTAAGCCGCTTGAGTTCGGGAGTGCTGAAGAACTACGAGCTAGTGATAGTCGAGCACATGAAACGAATTACTTTCACGCAAGCCGAAGCACTAAAGAGCTACATGGACGGCGGAGGCAGCATCATCTGGATCGGCGACGCAGGAAGCGATTACTACCTGAGCGAAGAAGACCTTTCGGCCGCGTTGATTAAAAACGAGTCCAACCCCGGCTACTACGAACGGCTGTTGAACCAGAGCAGGAAGACAACCGGATTCGGCGAAATCGGGGAATACTACTTAGGAGTCACTTACCTGCGAACTGAAAACGACACGTCGGGCGTCGTACTAAAAGTAGTTGACAGAAGCAACCCGCTTGTTCAGGCAGTGATACAGGAACTTGACTTGAATTCAATGCCTTTCGCGGTAGTTAACGAAAACAAGGTCGGTGCGGCAACCGTAACCAAGTCGGCCATACTTGATTACGGCGGACACGAATACCCCGCGGTAATCGACTCGAAGTACGTAGGAAGGATAGTCTACGTTTCGTTCCCGCCGGAAGAAATCACGGAGTCAATACAGCCTACCGGCTTGCTCACGAACATGGTGGACTTCCTCGTAAGCTGCTAAGCGGCGCAAAGGGTTTATAACCCCCTTTTGCGCACAATGTTTATAAAGAAAAGAACTGAAAAGTCTTTCACGGTGATGTGTTTTGAAGCGTGGACAGAAGGGCGGCGCTGAAGGCGCGATTCCCATAATCCTCCTACTTATCCTAGCGGTATTCATTGCCGGAAAATTCGGTTTGGTTGACTTGAGCGGAGTACCCGTAGTCGGCCAACTGATTTCCCAAAAGCAGACCAAGATCCTGGTAATAGGACACTTGAGTCCGCAGATGAACGACCTTCTCGCCGGCGAAGAGTTTGCGCTCAAGGGCGTGACGTTCATTGAAATGGACCCAGAAATAATCGCAAGAGTCACCACGCTCTCAAAGTACGACATAATCATCCTGGAAAACCAGAGAACCTGCAGTTACGCCGCGCGAGAAAAAATCGCCGACCGCGTAAAGGCAGGCGGAAAACTCATCGTAATCGGAGACGCCTGCACGAGAGTGCCGGAAGACTCGACCGTGTTCGGCTGGAAAATCGGAATACACACGCTCGCCGACGTAATGCCAGTCGAAATCGGAAAACTGAGGAAGACCTTCACGCAAGGACGCCTTGAGGTCTACGACTTCGAGCACCCGATCTTCTCGGGAACAACCACCCCCGGCCAGAGCGGCTACTACGACTTCTCGGGAGAAATCGTGGAAGTGTCGCCGACCGGCGAAGTCCTAGCCGGAATCGACACCGGCGAAGGCAAGGTCTGGATAGGAATGGTTGAAAGCCGCGGCCTCTCGCTGGGAAAAGTATTGTACTTCGCGTTCGACCCCGCAACCGCAACCGGCTCCAAGACGCTCCTCTACCAAACGATTCTCTACCTGACGGGAAGAAAGGGATAAACCCCCCTTCCTTTTTTGTTTTTT